>CAZDNY010000241.1:0-5723 GCA_964506885.1 uncultured Hyphomicrobiaceae bacterium
CGACGGCACGCGGCTTTTCGACAGCGCGGTGATCTGCGCCTACATCGACACACTAGGCGCGGAGGATGCGCCGAAACTGATTGCCGCGGAGGGGCCCGAGCGCTGGCGGACGCTGACCCGCGCGGCCCTTGCCGACGGCATCGCGGAAGCCGGTGTCCTTATCTACTACGAGACACTGTTGCGACCGCCCGAGCATCGCGATGCCAACTGGGTGGCGCGCCAGCAGGCGAAAGTCGACGCAGGGCTCGACTATTTCGAAAAGGAGCCGCCAGGCTGGAACGGATCGCCCGGCTACGATCATGTCGCGCTGGCCGCCGCGCTCGGACATCTCGATTTACGACACGACAAACGCTGGCGCACGGATCGGCCGCGGCTGGTCAACTGGCTCAATCATTTCGAGAACGCCGTGCCGGCTTATGCAGCGACCCGGCCTGAGGTGTGATGGTCGTGCGGGTGGTCGGGCCCGCGCGGCCCTCGTGCGCGTGGCGCGGGGCGTGCGTAGCTGACTGGTGACATCACGCGGAGAGCAGCCAGAGGCGTACTTGTCGCTACTGGCTGTCGCGCTCCGCGCGCAAGGCTTCGGCCATGCGGGCGCGCAGCATCTGTGCGGTGCGGCTGCGACCGGGTGCGGCGGACGCAAGCTCGACGATGAGATCGGCTCTTTCCGGCCCCGACGTGACAGGAACCTCCGCCTGCTCGGGAACCCAGACCGGCTCGGCCGAAGATTTCTCACTGGCCGGGCTCTCTCCGGCCGCGCCGTGCGCCTCTTCTTCGCGCGCGCTGATGCCATTCTCCAGATGTGCCAGCTTCTGTTTCGCTTCGAGAATGCGCAGCATCTGCAGCGGTGACAATCGCAGCGCGGCACGCAGTTCGCCCTCGGCCGTGCTGAACGCCGAGACCAGACCGAACATCGACATCAGGCCGAGCGCACGGCGTGCGGATTCAGTTGTGATCTGATGCAGTCCCTCGATCGATGCTAGGTTCAGGCGCTTGGGCTCGGGTTCGATGATGTAGCTCGTCAGGATGCCTGCGATCTTCATCGTTTCCTTGGTGGCCCAGGGTGCCTTGGTTGCATCGTCGAGCCATACGGCAACGGCCAGGGGCAGGTCGTCGCGGGTCAATGTGCCCAGCGACGAGAAGCGGACGCGGCGCTGGTCTATCGTCGTCAATCCAGAAAATCCTGTTCCCGGCGGGCGCAGTCCTGCGTCCGGCGGGTCGCCATCATGGCGATTGCCCGTTCATCCGCAGGGTGTTCTGTTTTGGTAAACGATCGATGAAGACGCCGGCCGGTCAGCCGAAGATTGTCGCTATTGCCCGGCGGTGACGCGTTTTTGCAGCCGCTCGAGCGAGCGCGCGAGGGCATCGTGACCCGATAGTACAGCGCCCGCATCACCAACGGGTGTGATCCGCCGCAGTACGGTGGCGCGGCGCTCGGCAAGCTGCTCTTCCAGCGCGTCCGGCGGTGCAACCGGGACATGCTGGTTTGCCGATTGCTCTGATGGGCAGCGGTGTTGGGCCTCAGATTGCACATGGGCTTGCGACAAAGGCGGCGCGGCAGGATCGAGTTGCGGCCTGGTGTCGGCGGCCACTTCTGGTTCGGCTTCACGCGCGGGGGCTTCAACGGCCTCGAACACGCTCGCATCGGCGGGTACTGTCGCCGTTGCTGCCACCGTCGGTTCCCATCGATCCTGCGTCTCGGCGATCACCGGGTCCGCATCGTTGCCCAGCAATGCATCGAGCTCCCGCTTCGTTTTCAGAACACGCACGAGTTGCGGCTTGGACAGACGCAGTGCGGCGCGCAATTCGTTGTTCTCGGTGCTGTAGGCGTCGATCAATCCATAGAGCGAGAAGAGCACGAGAGCGCGGCGGGCCGAGTCCGCGTTCAACTGATAGGTGTCTTCCATCGCCTTCAAGTTCAGGATGTCGCGCGACGGCGTCGCGATGTAGTGCGCCAGAACGCCTGCCAGTTTCATGGTGTCCTTGGTCGCCCACGGCGCCTTGAGGGCGTCTTCCAGCCAAACATCGACGATGAGCTGGAGTTCTTCGCGCTCCACATGACCAATCGAAGCAAAGCGAACGCAGCGTTGATCTTCCATGGCGGCGAAAAAACCTTTTGTAAATCAGTGCGTGATAAGATGTTCAGAGAAGGGCGTTCCACCCGCCCGTCACTCAGCCAATTTGCGCTAAAAGTCTCTCGATCTTCTAAAGGCAACACTTAAAAGTCTGCCGATCGGCAGCGACGTTGCGTCGCCGCTTGCGCAAGATCAGCTTTGCCAGGTGCCATGCGGGATTTCTCGGGCCCTGTCGAGCGCGCCCCGGTAGACGTAGACCCACGCATCGACGGCTTTTCCAGACGCTGCATCGCCGATCAATTCGATGCGGTCGATGGTGCGCAGGTATTCACCGGCCAGCGGGTTGGCGGGGTCGATCCCCTCGTAGCGGTCCAGCCAGGCAAAAACGGTGGCCGGCGCTACCAGCTCGAGCAACTCGCCGAAGACGCGACCGGCGGCCCGGCGCTTGGGCGGCTCAACGACCAGCCCGGGATAAGATCCCAGATCGTAGAGACGGCCGGAAACCGCTGCCGGGCCAACAATGCGTCCGGCTTGCTGGAGGCGCGCGCGCTGGCCGTGGCCCATCGCTCCACGGGCAGTCGACATCAATGTTCCGTAGACGAAAAGAAACCGCGTATTCGCCATGATTATCCGCCAGAGGTCACCGAACGATCCAGTGCAGGGCCTTGCCTCACATGCCTATCTTGACCGAGCTTGTCGTGTCCATCATCGGCGGCGTTGCGACCGCGCTGATCCTGGGCGTGCTCGTCAGACCGGCCGAGCCTGCACCGCAGCGCACCGCTCCCAGCCGGATAGGGCGCTTTTTCGGCGATCTCGTGCATCTGCTGCTGGCCGTCGGCGGCGGCATCGCGCTTGCCATGCTGCTGGGGCGCACTCTCATCCAGAGCGGGATCATGGCCAAGGGGCTCGGCGGGCGGCTGATCCTGCTGGCCGGTGGAACCGCCCTGATCTGGTTTCTCATCTTGCCGTTGCGGCGGCGCTGAGCCGGGAACCCCGGACGTTCTGGCGCGAGCTTGCCGCGCCCGTTCACGCCAGCTCACGGCCGGGTCACGCCCTACTCACCGTGCTTTGGTTGGCATGTGAGCGCGCTCCTCGCCTATCTCGTCCATGAAGAGGAGGGCCAAATCGGCTTTGCCAACGCTTTCCATGGAGACCGCGATGATCGTGAGCAAGACACTGCGTTTCCTGGCCACCGCGATGATCGGATCGAGCGTTGTGATGGCGCTCATCCTGGTTTTGACGGTGCCGCCGGGAACTTGAGGCAGATATTTCATATCGGGCTGGAACCAAGCGCCGGCCACTTGCGTTTTGGCGATAAGTTCGGTGCGCCCCGTCCCCTTCCCCCCTCGCAGGCGCACCCAAAAAGACCGGGCTCCGCACCCTCCTCCCCAAGGTCGCGTAGAGCCCGGTCGCTTTTTTTTTGGGGGGGCGCGTTTTCTTGACGGCCGAACCGCGCAACACTTCGGCTGAACATGCTTTTTTGTTTGGAGCATGTTCTTCACGCCGAACCGCGCAACACTTCGGCTGAACATGCTCTAGTTGAGACGGCCGAAGGTCTTACCGAAGACGTTCTTGGCGAACTTTGAGTCGGGCTTGACCGGGTCGGGACCGCCGGACCGCTCGAAATCGAGCAGATAGACCTCGCCCATACCTTCGCGGAACGACGGTGCGAAGCGCACCTTGATGCGTTCGCTTTCCGAGCCGCCCACGGTGTCGCCGTCCTTCACAACAGGGCCTTGCGAAATCAGGTAGCCAGCCAGATTGTTGACGAACAAGAGTGCGTCCTGGGGCTCCATCGGTGCGGAATTTGCCTCGATCTCCTTGAGGCCGAAGGCGTCCATACCGAGTGTGGAGACGATCGTGCCGCCCTGGCCATCGCCGGAGAGCTGGATCAGCACCCACAGGCGGACGGGCAGGACCTGTTCTTCCTGGAACTTGTGGAACTCGCCGGCGAACTGGTTGGACGAGACGAGAACGCTGCCCCACGAGACGGCAATGGCCGGCAACTGGTCGATGAACTCGCGCACGACGAGCGTGTGCTTGACGTGTGCATCAAGGCGCGTGGAATGATCCCATGACGAGGAGACGATCAAGTGCGCCTGATTGGTCGCCATGACCTCGGCGGCTTCCGGCCACCACCACGCGCTTTCGGCCCAGCCCTGCCAGTGATGCTGCGGCAGCGGTGCGTCGACGAGACCGGTGATGAGCAGGCTTCCATCGCACGGGACGACCTGGGCGTTGCCATCGGGCGGCAGGATTTCGCCGATGTGCAGCAGTTCGCCGAAGCGCTCCTTCAGGCGCTCCATGTCGGGCATCTGCGGCCGGTCCAGGAAAATCATCGTCATGATCTGCCTGGGCCGCTGCTTGTCTTCATCCGCCATGCCGTGTGCCTCCCCGTGAACTCTTTATATTGAGCATGTTCTTCACGCCGAACCGCTCAACACTCCGGCTGAACATGCTCGTGTTCTTTTGGGGTAGCACATGGACGCGCCGCCACAACCCCCGCAGATTGCCTCATGGGAGAGCGCTGCGGCGCGTGCCTCGTCTCGCGCCCTTACGGGTAGAACAGATAGACGACCGAAAACGCGGTCGCTGCTACGGCGAGCGCGATTGGGATCAGCAGAATCTGCAGGTAGGCCTCGGCGTTGGTCAGCCTGCCGGTGGCGGTTTCCAGAGCCGACTGATCGGAGCGGCTCGGGGCCTTATCGAATGCGTCTTGATGGCGTCGTGCGGTTTTGCGAACGAGCATCGGCAGCGCCGACATCATGGCAACGATAACCGTCGCAAACACGAGGTCGAGGTCGGTGCCGCGCGCGTGACCAAAGCCGATCCAGGCTGCAAACACCATCCAGACGAACGCGAACCAGACCACGCGATAAATGCCGCGCGGCACCTCGGAACCAGGGATTTCGTGCAACATAACGGACCTCGCAGTCCTGCGTGCCCGGCCCAGCCGATACCGCTCAGGTGGGTGCGGCACATGTCGTCGGCAAGAGCCTCGCGCAAGGCTGCTCGGTTTGGCCGCACGCATCGTTCCCTCTGGCCATCCTGCATGGGTCGAGGGGGCGCCTTCAGGCGCAGCGTGTGCGGTCGCCCCTCACCCCGACCCAGCCCCGCAAGCGGAGAGAGGGGGGCGAGGCGTCAGCCCGCGATTTTCGAGAAGTCGGCGACGGTCAGCGTGGCGGCGCGGATCTCGTTCAGCAGCTTCAAGCGGTTTTCGCGGATCCTGGCGTCGTCGGCGTTGACGATGACATTGTCGAAAAAGTCGTCGACGGGGCCGCGCAGTTCGGAGAGCGCGCGCATGGCGCCTTCGAAATTCTCGACGTCGATGGCGGCGCTGGTATCGAACTTCACCTTGGCGATAGCGGCGGCGAGACCCCGTTCGGCGGGCTCCGTCAGCAGCGGGCCCTCGACCGCGCCGTCGTAGCGCCGCTTGTCCTTCTTTTCCTCGATTAGGAGGATGTTGGAGGCGCGCTTGACGCCAGCCAGCAGGTTGGCGCCGTCGTCGGTCTTCAAGAAGCCGTCGAGGGCCTCGACGCGCTTGACGATGAGGGCCAAGTCGTCCTGGCCGGGCAGTGCGAACACCGCGTCGATCAGATCGTGCCGCTTGCCCTGGTCACGCAGGTAGACCTTCAAGCGGTCGGCAAAGAA
>CAZDNY010000242.1:0-5700 GCA_964506885.1 uncultured Hyphomicrobiaceae bacterium
GACTACGACATCCATTTCGACGAGGTGAACCTCGCGTTGCTCAATGCGAGCTAGATCTCGCTCTCTGAATGCTGCTCCAGCATGTCGTAGACCTTCGATGCGGCGAACGGAGACGGAAATACACCGCTTATGCTGGCTGCCAGCAAGGGTTACGAGACAATTGGCCGCCTTCTGCTGGAAAGGGGCGCGAAAATTGATCTGCGAAATGAGCAGGGCATGTCCGCGCTCATGCTGGCCGCCCGTAGCGGCAGCGAACCGTTCGTCAAGCTTCTCTTGGATCACGGGGCAGACCGGTCACTCCGCAACCTGCGGCGTGAGCAGGCAAAAGACATCGCCCGTGCAAGCGGCCACGAACGTGTTGCGGCGAGTCTCCTAAATGACTGATATGTCTCTTGCCAGCGCTGCTATGTCGAGCGATGGACACTCGGCAAGGCTACATATGTGCCGCCCGGTGGATGGCAGCCGACTATGATTGCGGCCGTATTGCGCGTCGGCGGTATCCGCGCCCCTTCATGCCGTAAACAACCTGGCATGCAACCGCGCGCACGTATCGAATTCTGCTCCTGTGAAGCGTTTCGGAGAGCGGCCCGTTGAAGAGGGAAGCCAGGAGCGTCGGGGCAGGCATCCGAAAAGCGTCAGTGAAGCAACTCGCAAGAGCCATGTGCACCGTCGATCGACACTGCACGCCATCGCCGCGAAAAAGAGCAGGCAAACGTTAGCACTGCGTCACTACCGGGTCTAATGAGGATACGTACGATCCACGTCGCATCCGCGACACTACGTGCAGATTATCTTTCTGCGGCAGATTCGCTCTGACGCGTTTTTGTTGTGACAGCTGCAAATTCGTGAGGAGTATGACTGGAGTCCACTTCTTCACCAAGTGCCATTCGGTGGTTGTTGTGGGTCAGCGTATCTACAAGTCCTGACTCACGCGCGGTATCTGCCAAAACCCAATGCATAGCGATTAGTGTGCCTGCAACAGGCAGCAGCGCTAGGATTACCCCTGTTAAAGACCAAGTCATGCCCCGGTTGCCTCCTGAAGTGTCTTCCCGCTCTCGCCACCCGTGCCATCACCAGCCTTTGTGGTCGGTCGGCTCGAAACTGGGGCCATGCGTCCGAACGCAATGACAGGCTCAAGCCAATATGCGACGTGCTGAAGCGGCGCCTTCGCTTCCAGCTCTGCAAGCAGTTGGTCCGCCCGCCCTCTGCTCATGACAGCGATGAGCATGCTGCGGCTGACGCGGCCTCGAACGCGCTCACTCACACTGGCATCGGCAAAGCCATGGCCATGACCTTCCGCGCGGATGGTCGTGAAGCCGCCGATCGGCGGTGTCGTTTCGAGCATCAATTCGACGATGCGGTTTTCAGCGGCCAGCGGAAAGACGAGCGTCAACTTGCAAGGGGATTGGTCCATGCGAACCTCTTTTCGGCTGTTTGCGACTGGTCGGACGAGATGCCAAAGCGTCGGAACAGGATCGGGAGAAGGAAAAGCGTCAGAACAGTCGTCGAGAACAATCCGCCGATGACGACGATGGCTAGCGGCTTTTGAATTTCCGAACCGGGGCCACTTGCAAACAACAGCGGCACCAAGCCGAACGCCGCAATGCTGGCAGTCATGAGGACCGGCCTCAGGCGCCTTAGAGAACCCTCAAAGACCACGTCTGAAAGCTTGTGGCCTTCTGCGAGCAGCTGATTAAAATGACTGACCAGAACGAGACCATTGAGCACGGCTATGCCGAGCAGGGCGATGAAACCAACGGATGCCGGCACCGACAAGTATTCACCCGATGCCCAAAGTGCCAGAATACCACCAACAAGCGCGAACGGAACATTTGCGAGAATAAGCGCTGACTGCCTAAGCGAACGGAGTGTGGCGAAAAGAACTCCGAAGATCATCACCAGCGCAACGGGGACGACGATTGTCAGGCGGGTTGCAGCGCGCCGCTGGTTCTCGAACTGCCCGCCCCAAACGAGACGATACCCGGCCGGCAACGGAACGGCCTTTTCAACTTCCCTCTGAGCCTCCTCGACGAACCCGACCAGATCTCGTCCGGTCACATATGCCTGCACAATCGCAAAGCGGGATGCGTTCTCGCGATCGATCTTCACCGGGCCGGCGACACGGCGGATCTTGGCAACGTCACCAACACGAACGAGGCCGCCATCACCCGCTGCGATCTGGCTCTGCTCGAACAACTCGGGCGCGTTGCGCACGTCACTCTCGCCGCGAATGACGATACTTGTGCGCCGCCCCGTTTCTGAAACGAGGCCTGCGCCGGCGCCCTCGAGCATGGCGCGCAGTTCGTCTTCTATGGCGGCCACCGACAGCCCGGTGCGGCCAGCGGTCAAGCGATCGATGTCGATCTGGAGGTAATCGACACTGTCGTTGGCTACCGTGGAGACTTCCGCGGCGCCGCGCACGCCTTCCAGGGTCGACTGGATCTTTCCGGCAAGTTCCGACAACGTCGCCAGGTCGGGCCCGAAGATCTTGATGGCCAGATCGCCGCGGGCCCCGGTCAACATTTCGGCGGTCCGCATTTCGATCGGCTGCGTAAAGGCGAACTCCATGCCCCGCATGTCCGCCGTCGCGTTACGCAGTTCTGCCAGAAGCCAGTCCTTGTCGGGGACCCGCCATTGCTCTTTCGGCTTGAGCACAAGGAACGTATCGGTCTCGTTTGGCCCCATCGGGTCGAGCCCCAATTCGTCGGATCCGACACGCGCTACAATCCTTTGGATTTCAGGAACGCGTTCCTTGAGCCGCCGCTGAACCAGAAGATCACCTTCGACGCTGCTCTTCAGATTGATCGACGGCAGCTTGGTGATCTGCATGATCACGGAGCCTTCGTCCATCGTCGGCATGAATGCCTTTCCCACGGCACCGTAGGCGAACACCATCGCCGCCATGCCTGCCGCCGCGATCAGATACACCGGTAGCGGAAACGCCAGCGCCGCCTTGAGCATCGCACGGTAGGCGCGCGTCAGGATCCGCATCAGGATTGGATCGCTGTGTTGGCCGGCGCGGAGAAGGAGAGACGAAAGCACCGGAATGAGCGTCAGCGACAAAATAAGAGAGCCCGAAAGGGCAAACACGATCGTCAACGCCACCGGCCCGAAGAGCTTGCCCTCCAGGCCCTGAAGCGACAGCAAGGGAAGAAAGACGAGGCAGATGATGAGAATGCCGGACGCGACCGGCGTGGCGACCTCCGCGGCGGCGTTGTAAACCTGATGCAGCACGGGGGTCTTGCTGGTCTCTCCAACATGCTGAAGCCGCTCGACGGTGTTTTCCACCACCACGACTGCGGCATCGACAATGAGGCCGATTGCAATGGCGAGACCGCCGAGACTCATGAGATTGGCGGACATGCCGAACAAGCGCATCATCACAAAAGTAGCAAGCGCAGCCATCGGCAGCGTGACGGCGACGACGATCGCCGCACGAAGGTTTCCCAGGAACAAGAATAGAAGGATGACGACCAGGACTGTGGCCTCGATCAGCGCCTTCTCCACAGTTCCCACCGCGCGCTGGATCAGATCCGAGCGGTCGTAGAACGTTTCGATACGGACGCCTTCAGGAAGGCCGGACTGCAATTCGGCGATCCGATTGCGTACATCGGAAACGATAGAGCTGGCGTCGGAACCGCGCAAAGACAAGACGAGGCCCTGCACCGCCTCACCCTCGCCATCACGCGTGACCGCGCCATAGCGCGTCAGGCTGCCGATGCGGACCGTGGCGATATCGCCGACGCGAAGCACGCGGTCATTGATCGTCTTGAGGACGATCTGCTCCAGATCTGCCGGTGTCTGAACGGCGCCCTCGGCGCGAACCACGAGTGCCTTTTCGCCCTCGCTGATGCGACCGGCGCCGTCGTTGCGGTTTCCCGTATGGATTGCCTCGGCGAGTTGCGTCACGTTGAGACCAGCTGCAGCAAGCGCGGTGTTGTCGGGGATGACTTCGAATGTACGCACATACCCGCCGAGGGCATTGACATCGGCGACACCGGGGATCGTTCGCAAGGCTGGGCGAATGGTCCAGTCGAGCAGGCTGCGTCGCTCTGCAAGTGAAAGGTCGCCGCCTTCGATCGTGAACATGAAGACATCCGACAGCGGCGTCGAAACAGGCGCAAGTCCGCCAGTTACGCTGTCGGGAAGTTCGCTCCGGACGCCTGCGAGACGCTCTGAGACCTGCTGGCGGGCCCAGTAGATGTCGGTGCTGTCGTCGAAATCCAAGGTAATGTCGGCAACGGCATACTTTGCCATCGACCGCAGGACAGTCTGGCCGGGAATGCCGAGCAGCTCCATTTCGAGCGGAGCGATGACACGCGTTTCGACTTCTTCCGGCGTCATGCCCGGCGCCTTCATGATCAGCTTCACCTGAACCGGCGAAATGTTGGGAAAGGCATCGATCGGGATAGTGCGGAAGGCATAACCTCCCAGCCCTGCAACGAGTGCAGCGACGAGCAGCATGAAAACGCGCTGCGTCAGAGAGAATTCAACCAGCCTGGTAAGCATTGCTCACTTCCCGCCGAGAATGACTTCGAGCTGCGGCAGTCCCGATGCAGCCACCAAGTCACCGACGGCGATCTCGCCGGAGATGGTGGCGGTTTCGAGGGTGCGGCCGCGCACCTTGACCGGTTTCAACGAGAAGCCATTCGGATTGCGTGCGAACACCTGATGTTCACCGGAGATCCACGCCACAGCACTCGATGGAACCTGCAGAGCGCGGGTCTGCGCCGCCTTCTTCAGTGTGAGCTTGACCATCTGACCGGGAAGCAGCCCCGAGTTGGCCGGTACGGTGGCGATCAGCCGCGCAGACCGGGTGAGCTTGTCGATGTCCTGGCCGACAGACACGACTTCTCCCTCGGGTCCGTCGACGACCTGTACGCGATCGCCGGGCTTGATCTGGGCGGCAAGCGAGAGCGGCACCTGAACGTCGATCCACAGTTCGTCGGAGGTGTCGACGGAAACGACCGCGGCCATTGCGGCGATCGGATCTCCGGGCATCGTGTCGACGTGAGCCAGCCGCCCTGCCGCGGGGGCGTGAATAACGTATTGGCCTCCATCGAGCGGCTCGATGGAGCCGATCGACAATGGCGCCTTGGGCTGCGGAACGACCGGGCGGAGCTGGGGAAGGTGAGCTTCAGCTTCCGTTGCCAGTGTCTCACTGGCGATTCGCTTGTCGGCGAGCTGGCGCTTGCGGTTCGCAACTGCCAATGCCGCCTGCAGTTCCGCTTCGGCTTGTGCAAGCTGACCTTGCACTTCGAGAAGCTCGCGACTGGCAATCGTCGCGAGTGCGTCTCCCTTTTTCACTTTCTGTCCTGGAAGAACATGCACCTGCACTACCGTGCCAGGAAACGGAGCGGTCGCCGAGATGCGGGCATTGAGTGCTGGTATGACCGTGCCGGGCAGCAGCGCGAGCGTTTCGCTGGTTGCGACACGGACGTGTTCGAGCCTGATCTGCATGTTCTGGATCTGATCGGGTGTGACAGCAATGTCCTTGGCGGAGGCGCCAAGGGACAAGGCCATAGCCGAAATCGAAGCGAGGAACGGGCGCACGAGCTGGTGCGGCATTTGGGCCTCCGAAAGGAGTGTCGACAACCGATAATCTTTACGTACCCCGGCAGGTGTCATGCCAAGCTGAAACCAACCTGAATTTTACCTGGGGTGCGCTCGCAGGCCGCGGTTTCAGGTCCCTTTCAGGTG
>CAZDNY010000243.1:0-2778 GCA_964506885.1 uncultured Hyphomicrobiaceae bacterium
TGCAGCCATCGCAGAATATCGGAGACCAAGTTTTCGGTTGTTGCTGGTGTGCGTGTAGAACAGGCCTTGTTGGCGGAGGGTGCCGGCAGGCCCTTGATCCACGCACGCACCGCACGGATCTCGGCAGCGTCGGGCGGCGTGCCAGCAGCGCCGTGGCGCAAGATGTCGGATGGCATCTGGCGCGCGATCATCTGCTGGTAGAGCGGCGAGGCATCAGGTTCGCCGGGTCTGACCAGGGCCGGGTTGCGAGCGATCTCGCCGAGGGCAAGAATGTTGGCGATGCCGCCTTCGGAAACGACTGGCCCGGCGAGCGCACCCGCCTGATGGCAGCGCGCACAATGCTTCTCAAGAACGGTTGCGGCACGTTCCTCGATGGTGGCGAGCGGCTGGGGCGGAAGAGGGACAGCCGCGGTGGTGTGGTGGGTGGCGTCACTTGCCGAAGTAGCTTCCTGTCCGGCCTGTACGGGTCCGGCATAGGGCGCTTGCTGGGTTGTCTGGGCTGAGGGCGTAGTGGGAGCCCGGGTGGGCAGAGGGACGTTCTTTGCGCGCAATGCGGGTTTGGCCCGTTTCACCTGCTTGTCGCGCTTGCGTGCTTCGGCGGTATTCTCGAGGGAGGCGGGGAGCACGACATCGACAAGGCCTGCTGCGAGGACCGCTGTCACGATCGCGAGTGCCCACCGGGCAGCGCGCGCGCCGACGCCCGACGTCTTGTTGCGCGGTGATCGACGCTCGGAGCGCCACGTGGGCGTTCGGGGGCCAGCACAGGCAACACGCGGCACAAGAAAACTCCCTGGAACCTCAACGTTCAATGCCGTGACCATAGGCGCCGTCGGGGTTGGCGCCTAGGGCGTGCCAGCCACACCCCGGCCGTGTCAATCAGCCGGCCACGACGTGATCGGGTGGCGTGGTCAGGCGCCCGCCTCGATCTTGCCGGTGATCTTGAGGGCAAAAGCGTATTCGATTGCGGTTTCCTTGAGTTGCTCGAAGCGTCCGGAAGCGCCGCCGTGGCCAGCATCCATATTGGTCCGCAGCAGGACCAGGTTCTTGCTGGTATTGAATTCGCGCAGGCGCGCGATCCATTTGGCGGGCTCCCAGTAGGTGACGCGCGGATCCGTGAGGCCCGCGAGGGCAAGAATATGGGGGTAGGGTTTCGCCGTGACGTTGTCGTAGGGCGAATAGGACTGGATGCGGGCAAAGTCCTCCGCGCTCTCGATCGGGTTGCCCCACTCGGGCCACTCCGGCGGCGTCAAGGGCAGGTCTTTGTCGAGCATCGTATTGAGGACATCGACGAAGGGCACATCGGCGATGATGCCGAGGAAGAGGTCGGGGGCCATATTTGCAATCGCGCCCATCAGCATGCCGCCGGCCGATCCGCCATGCGCAACGATACGTCCGCGCTGCGTCAGACCTTGGGCCACCAGATGCTCGCCGGCGGCGATGAAGTCGGTGAAGGTGTTGGTCTTCTTCTCGCGCTTGCCATCAGTGTACCAGCGGTACCCCTTGTCCTTGCCGCCGCGGATGTGGGCGATCGCATAGACGAACCCGCGGTCCACCAGCGACAGGCGCGCGGTGGAGAAGGCGGCTGGCATGGCAATGCCATAGGCGCCGTAACCGTACAGCAGTAGCGGGGCGGTCCCGTCGAGCGGCGTGGTATTGCGATACAGAATGGAGATTGGAATCTGCTCTCCATCCTTGGCGGTGGCGAACAGGCGCCGGGTGACGTAGTCGTCGGGATTGTGCCCGCTGGGCACTTCCTGGCGTTTGCGCAGGACCCGTTCGCGCGTGACCAGATCGTAGTCATAGACTTCGCTGGGCGTTGTCATGGACGAGTACGTGAAGCGCACGGTCGTGGTGTCGAATTCGTAGCCGTAGGAGAGGCCCAGCGAATAGGCCTCTTCATCAAAAGCGATGGCATGTTCTTCACCTGTGCGCAGTTCGCGAATGACGATGCGCGGAAGGCCGTTTTCACGCTCGAGGCGCGCCATGTGGTTTCGATAGAGGACGACATCGAGGATGAGCGTGCCGGGGCGGTGTGGGATCAATTCCATCCAGTGGGCTGGCGCGGGGTCGTCGAGGCTGACGGTACAGATGCGAAAGTCTTCCGAACCGCCGGAGTTGGTCGTGATGTAAAGGGTCGCGTCGTTTTCCTCCACATCGTACTCGTGGCCCGTTGAGCGCGCGGCAATCAGGCGCGGCGCGGATTCGGGTTTTTCAGCGTCGATGACGTGGATCTCGCTCGTCTCGTGGTCTGAGGTGACAATGAGGACGAGGCGCTCCGACTGGGTGGCCGAAATGTGAACGTAAAATCCCGTATCGGCTTCCTCGAACACGAGAACGTCATCGGATTGCAGCGTGCCAAGCCGGTGCCTGTAGACCGAGCGCGGGCGGTGGTTTTCATCGTAGCGGACGTAGAACAGTGTGCGGCTGTCGGCGGACCAGACCATGCCGGCGCCCGCGTCGGAAATGACATCGGGAAGGTTCTCGCCGGTTTCCATGTCACGGATGCGGATGGTGTAGAACTCGGAGCCTTTTTCGTCGACGGCATAAGCGAGAAGGCGATGGTCGGCCGCGTGAACGCTGCCTGCGAAGCCCCAGTAGGCCTTGCCTTCGGCTTCGGCGTTTCCATCGATCAGGATGTTCTCATCGCCGCCGCCACGGGGGCGCCGGCACACCAGCGGGTACTGACCACCAATGATGTAGCGCGCGTAATAGTCGAAATCACCGTCGGGGGCGGGGACGGTGCTGTGGTCGACGTAAATCTGGCCGGGGCGGGCGTGG
>CAZDNY010000243.1:2788-5675 GCA_964506885.1 uncultured Hyphomicrobiaceae bacterium
GGTGCTGTCGTCCTCCTTGATGCGGCCTTTCATCTCGGCGAACAGCGCCTCTTGGAGTGGTTCAGTCGCCGCCAGCATCGATTTGGTGTAGGCGTTCTCGGCCTCGAGATAGGCACGGATGTCCGCGTCAAGCTTGTCGGGCTCGCGCATGACGGTCTGCCAGTTGCCTGCCCGTAGCCAGGCGTAAGGATCTACGAGCCTGATGCCATGCCAGTCGGAAGAGTGGTCGCGCTTCTCGGCGCGCGGTGGCGCGATCGGGGGCGTCGTGGTGATGGCTGTGGAGGTCTCGGACATGCGTTCTCTCGTTGGCAACCCGTTCGGTGCTGGGCGAAGTGATCGGGCGTGCTTGGGCTGATTTCCTGGTCGGCCTCGCGAGCCTGCTTGTACATCGTGGCTCAGATGCTCAAGGACAAGCAGAAAACGGTCTAGCGCTAACCTTAATGCCAAGTCCAACGTATTCGCTGCTCAAACGGACAGGACAGCGCTGTGTTGAACATGATTTAGACTTCGGTGATTCATATTTTTGATTAGGTATATGAAGTTGTTCGCACGTGTCGACATTGACAATTGAGTAGGTTTGTTGTCCAAGCAGCAATAGTCGAAGTTTAGCGAGGCTCAAAGCTTGGCGCCCGGCGCTTCGTTCTCTCTGTGTGCGTGCAATTCGGCGGTGGCATGCGCAGGGTCTCATTCGGACGCTCGATGTCCGGCATCTCGTTATTTTCTTGGGGCAGTTACACATGGCTTCAGACAGAGACACAACGGACGGGCAGGAACTCGTCGAGTTGACTGCCAAGATCGTCGCCGCCTACGTCAGCAACAATTCGATCAATTCGACGGACCTGCCGCAGCTGATCAACGATACACATGCGGCATTGGCGCGGGCCACCGGACAGACCGTGGAGGCGGAACGCGAAGAGCAACGGCCGAAGGTCGCCGTCAAGAAGTCGGTCATGCCCGACTACATCATCTGCCTTGAGGACGGGAAGAAGTTCAAGTCGCTGAAGCGACACTTGCGTACCCACTACAACATGACGCCGGAGGAATACCGGGAGAAGTGGGGCTTGCCGCATGATTATCCGATGGTGGCGCCGAATTATGCGCGCCAGCGTTCGGATCTGGCCAAGAAAATGGGGCTGGGTACGCGCCGCGAGTGAGGCTCAGCCGGTCTTGGTTGCTATCGGTATAGGCCTGCGCTGACAGGTCGGCCTGCTGCGCTCGCCCCTCAAGGGCGGGCGTTGTTTTTTATGTGTTCCAGCTCGCGGCGATAGGCGGCCAGAAGCTGACTGTGGCGGGCGACGTCATACGTCCAGTGCCTCAGACGGCCACGCTGACGCTCGGCTCTCAGGGCTGCATAAAGCTTGCGCACGATGGCGAGGCGGTCGATCGGGTTGGTGCTGGTCAGTTGCTCGGGCCAGACTTGGATCAGGCGCGGCAAATCGCGGTTGCGATCATAGGTCGGTGCAGATGGCCGTGTGCAGCTCAGGTGTCGGCCGCGCGGGCGTGAGCTGGAATCGGAGCGTTCGGAGCGGGCAGGGTTCTTGCTCGACATTGTCGCCAGCGGGTTTGCACAAAGTTGCGTCTTCGATGCGCAACTGTGCTGTGCGCCGTGGCGGCGGGGATTGTTCGGGACTTGGTGTGCCGGGTGGAGGTTTCATGCCGAGGTGGTCCTGGGGTCGCTACGAGCATGGCGGTCTGACATGCGTCAAAAGCCGTCGCATGCGCATGCCTGGCGGGGCATGGAGACATGCGCGTGAGTTTATCCCCCCTGTTCACTTACGGCGTAGGTTTGAGATCGTAACCGGCCAAGTATGCCGTATTGTTCGCGGTGCCAGACGAGTCAGATGCAAATGGTGATCCCGATGGAGACACACTTCGCCAAGTTGCCTGAACGGTCGGACTGCGATGTCCAGCCCTTGGCGGATGTCGCAGTACACTCCGGGCAGCGGGCCGACGCATGTGAAGGCTTGACGGAGCACGTGCTTACAACAGTGCCACTGCTTGAAAAGCGCGCGGAGCGCATTGTCATCGAGGAAACGGTGGCGCAGGTCTTCGGTGTTGCCGAATGCGACCTGAGGCGGGCGACACGGGGGCAGGCCAGAGTTGCACGGGCGCGGCAAGTTGCCATGTATCTGGCGCACGTCGTGTGCGGCATGAGCCTCACGGAAGTGGGACGCACGTTTGCACGCGATCGTACAACGGTGTCCCACGCATGCGGCGTGATCGAGGATGGCCGCGATGATCCCACCTTCGACCGCGTGCTGGAACTTCTCGAACAGGTGGTGAATGCGGTCCTGCATGCGCGGACGACGTTGGGCTCGAAGCGCGACTGGCTCTTCCAATGACCGACAAAGCTTGCGAGGTGGACGGGCGTGCGATGTCGCGCCTGCTGAAGGCGCTCACGCGCGCGAACGCGGTGGCCGAGGTCGACGATGATGGCGCAGATGGCGGATGCGTTCGTGTCTATGCCGGGGCGCCGGGCGAACAGGATGTCTTTCACCATGCATCCCTGGACGTCTGGGCCTGTGTCAAACGGGCGGGGTGTGTGGAGCCGATTGCCGGGGCACGGCCCGGCTTTTGGCGGATCAGCAAGGCCGGGCGCGACAAGGTTCCGGCGAAAGGCCGGATTGAAGGCGGGGGCGATGGATCGCAAGGGCGTAATGGGCGCTCCAAGGTCATGCCTGCGCCAAGCCGGGCGAACGCGCCGGTGGAGTCTGATTGCGAAAGCCCGTTGTCATGGCTGCGTCGGCGACGCGACAAGGCGGGCGAGCCGCTGATCAGTAATGTTCAATTCGAGGCCGGCGAGCGGCTGCGTGTGGACTTCGAAATCGCGAGGCTCATGCCGCGCGTGACAGTTGACTGGGAGCGTGCGGCCAACGGCGGCGGGCGT
>CAZDNY010000244.1:0-5654 GCA_964506885.1 uncultured Hyphomicrobiaceae bacterium
ACTTGAATGCGCTACGCTTTGGTTCGCCCGATCACAAGAAGACCCGCCACCTCGTCAACGGCGTCGTCGCCGGCATCGCGCATTACGGCAACTGCACGGGCGTTCCAACGATTGGCGGCGAGACCAACTTCGACAAGGGCTACGACAACAACATCCTCGTCAACGCCATGTGCGTGGGGCTCGCCAAGACCGACAACATCTTTTATTCGGCCGCGCGCGGTGTCGGTCTGCCGGTCGTCTACGTCGGCTCGAAGACGGGCCGCGACGGCATCCACGGCGCGACGATGGCGTCGGCGGAGTTCGACGACAAGTCGGAGGAGAAGCGCCCAACGGTGCAGGTGGGCGACCCCTTCACCGAGAAGCTGCTGATCGAAGCATGTCTGGAACTGATGGCGACCGATGCCATCAGCTCGATCCAGGACATGGGCGCGGCGGGGCTCACGTCGTCGACCGCGGAGATGGCGGACAAGGGCGGTGTCGGCATCACGCTCAACCTCGACCACGTCCCCCAGCGCGAAGAGAACATGACGGCCTACGAGATGATGCTCTCCGAAAGCCAGGAGCGCATGCTCATCATCATGAAACCGGGACGCGAAGCGGTTGCCGAGGCGATCTTCGCCAAGTGGGAACTGGATTTCGCAGTGATCGGTGAGACGACCGATACGGGGCGCCTGATCGTGAAGCACAACGGCAAGGTCGAAGCCGACCTCCCCGTTCCGGTGCTCGCCAATTCCGCGCCGATGTATCAGCGCCCGTGGGTGCTGCCCGCGCCGCCCAAGCCGGTGCTGCCGGAATGGGTGCCGGCACCCAATTCGGTTCTCGGCGCGCTCAAGGACATGATGGGCTCGCCGCATCTGGCCTCACGCCGCTGGATCTACCAGCAGTACGACCACATGGTGATGGGCGACACGGTGATCCGCCCCGGTGGTGACGCCGGTGTGGTGCGCGTGCATGGCACCAACAAAGGCATCGCCGCGTGCTGCGACGTGACCCCGCGCTATGTCTATGCGGACCCCGTCATGGGTACCAAGCAGGCGGTCACCGAGTGCTGGCGGAACCTGTGCTGTGTGGGCGCCGACCCGATCGCGATTACCGACAACATGAACTTCGCCAATCCCGAGCGGCCCGAGATCATGGGGCAGTTCGTGGGCGCGGTGAAAGGCATGGACGAAGCCTGCCGCGCGCTCGACTTCCCCGTCGTCTCCGGCAACGTCTCGCTCTACAACGAGACCAACGGCATCTCGATCCCGCCGACTCCTGCGATCGGCGCGGTCGGCAAGGTGCCGGACGTGTCGAAGATGGCAGACATCGGTTTCCGCAACGACGGCGACCTCATTCTCGTGATCGGTCGTGAGGCGGGCTGGCTCGGCCAGTCGCTCTACCAGATGATGTTTGCCAACAAGCTGGAAGGCGCGCCGCCGGAGGTCGACCTGGGCGATGAACTGAAAGCCGGCAAGCTCATTCGCGCGCTGATCCGCGAGGGTCGCGTGTCGGCCGTGCACGACTGCTCGGACGGCGGGCTGCTGGTGGCGATCGCGGAGATGGCGCTGGCGGGGGGCAAAGGCGCGGAGCTTTACCCCTATGACGGCAAGCTGCCCGCGCATGCCATCTGGTTCGGCGAGGATCAGGGGCGCTACGTCGTGGCGGTGTCGCCGGCCAAGGCGGAAGAAGTGCTGGAGCGCGCGCGCCTGCTGGCACTGCCCGCGCGTATCGTCGGCAAGGTCGCGGGCGACGCCATCGCGATCAAGGGCGAAAGCTTCCTGCCGCTCGACGAACTGCGCACCGCCCATGAAGGCTGGCTGCCCGGCTATATGGACAACCCGCTGGAGTAGGTGGCAAGTCCCCTTTCCCCGATCATCCTCGACGGGGAGAGGGAGTAGGCGCAATGCCTTCACTTCTCCCAAGACCGCTCATCCTTCGGCAGGCGATTGTCGGGATCGTGGACGCGGACACACTTCGGGGGACGTCCTCGCCCCATTTGCCGGATACGGATCACCTTTTCGGCCTCGCCCAGCCCAAAGCGGCGCGGATGCCGGCCTTATCAGCCCTTCTTGCGGGCCGCGTTGGCCTCTTTCTTGGCGATCTTGGCCAGGCGGTTCTTCTCGTTCAAAGCCTTGCGCTGGCGCATCTGGATCTTCTTGCGGCGCAGGTTGGACATGGTCGGCATGGGGTCTCTCCTTCGGTTTGCCTGCGGTTCTAGGGGGAATTGCGCCCCTGTCAATCCTATGGGCTGGCCTTGGCGGGCGGGCGGGCTTCGGCTAGACAGGCGGGCGATACGCTGCAATCGCAAACCGGAGAGATGCGATGATCCTCGACCGCCGCGCCCTGATGGCTTTCGCCCTTGGTCTCGTTCTCGCCGTCCCGCAACTTCATGCTGAAGGAAAAACCATGACGACTGCTTCCGGCCTCAAGATCGAAGACACGCAGGTAGGCACCGGCGAAAGCCCAAAGCGCGGCGATACCTGCGTGATGCACTATACGGGCTGGCTCTATGAGAACGGCGCCAAGGGTGCGAAGTTCGATTCGTCGGTTGATCGCGGGCAGCCGTTCAAGTTCACGATCGGCGTCGGCCAGGTGATCGGCGGCTGGGACGAAGGTGTCGCGACCATGAAGGTGGGCGGCAAGCGCACGCTCATCATCCCGCCGGACCTGGGCTATGGCGCGCGCGGAGCGGGCCGTGTCATTCCGCCCAACGCGACGCTGATCTTCGATGTCGAGTTGTTAGGGATCGAGTGAGGCCCGGGCTGGCAATCGGTTAGCCCTGTTAAGCGGTCAGGACTGCTGGCAGCGCGCCCAGGGCGGCCATTGCGGTGATTGTCACAAGCGCGAAAGGCAAGACAGGCAGCGCCTCGGCACGTGTTCCCATGAGCCTGAGGAAAAAGGCGCACGCTGCAAGACCCAGGTAGGTGCCGGCGACGAACAGGCTGCCATGCTCCAAGCCTAGCCAGAGCACGATGGCTGCCGTCAACTTGACGGCGCCGGGACTGGCCATCGCCATCAGGGCAAAGGCGACCAAGAGAGCGGCAGCGATCAAGGTGTGTGTGATCACGAGTTGGGCTGAAAGCCCCTTGGCGAGCGCGAAGGCGTAAAAAGCGGCCGCTATCGCCAGAACCAGAGAGTTGGGTATCCTGTGCCAGTCCACGGTGCGGCTCCTTGCGGCAGGACATAAGCAGTCCAGGGACTAATTCGGCGTTAATGCGCTCGCGGGCGGGCCCGATCCATGACATTGCAAGCCTTGGCGCTGGTCCTCTTGTCGGCGCTGCTCCATCCGTTCCGTGACCTGCTTCTGAAGGGGCATGCGCACCCGGAGTCGGCCTATCTTGCGGTAACAGGGGGCTGGGTCGCGATTGCAGCGGTGCACGCACTGGCAACGGGTACGGCCCTCGCCTTACCAGCGGGTGCATGGCTGCTGGCGGCCGTCTCGGCGGCGTGCCTGACGGCCTACTATTTCGGCACGATGGCGGCGCTGAAGTCCGGCGACCTGTCGATTTATTATCCGATCATCCGCTCTTCGCCGCTGCTGATCGTGGTGCTGACGTGGCTGTTCGCCGGTACGCGCTACAGCGGGCTGGTGCTGCTTGGTATTCTGCTTGTCGTCTTGGCCGGCTTCATGCTGCAGCGCCAGCCGGGCCGGCTCGTCGCGCATCCCAAAGCCGCAATGCTCGCCTTTATCGCGATGTCCGGCTCGGCGGGCTATACGATGGCGGATGCGCAGGCTATGCGCGCTGTGGATCCGGCCGCGTTCCTGTTCTGGGTCTACGTCATGGTGACCCCAGCCTTTGCCATCATGTCCGTGTTGTTCAAGCCCGCGGGTATCAGCACCGGGCCGCATCTGAGCGGCGCCTTCACACGAACGCCGTTGCGGCTCGCTGCGGCAAGCATCGTCTCCTACTTTTCCTACCTGTGCATTCTCGTAGCGTTCGGGATCGGGGCAGGTGCTGCGGAGACTGCGGCGGTGCGGCAGGCGTCGATCCCGGTCTCGGTCGTGCTTGCGGCTCTCGTGCTCGGTGAAACGCGGCTGCTCGGCAGGCTCGGCTGGGCGAGCCTCATCGCGGCCGGGATCGTTCTCATCACGCTCAATCGGTAGTGCGAGGGTGCATCAAGCACAACGAAGGCCGGAGCGCGTACGCTCCGGCCTCCAGAATCGGCGCAAGAGGGCGCGCGATTACTTCTTCGAAGACGGCTCGGTGCCCCACTTCTCACGCATCTTGATCAGATCTTCCGTCGAAGTCGTCGGCAATGCCGGACGACCGGCCACCTCGTTGGCCGAGGCGGACGTGGAGAAGGTCACGGGGACTGCCATTCCGAGGGCGGCAAGGACGGCAGTAGAGAGAACGAGACGCTTCATGGAATTCCTCCGTTGTCGTGCTTGTTTGCAAACAGATTTTTCATCGGTTCGATGGCCGATTTTTCGCAACCCGGCATGACTGGCCGCCAGGGGCCGGGCACGCTGACGGGGAACGGTGCAAACCGCCCCTTCGCCAGATGACCAGTCTAAAGATTTAGACGCCGAGGACAAATTTCAAGATTTCGATAGGAGAAAGCCGCGCCGTCGCGCGGCGCTCCGGGTTCGGCCTGATCCGGGCACCCAGGGAGCGGCTTGCTCTTGAAGCCCGGGCCTTTGTAGAGTGCGCCGCACCCCGCGCAGACGAGGCAGCAGGCCGGGCGCGACCCAGCAACGATGGATAGGAGATGATCCAGGTATGCCGATGACGGCCCACGAAATCGAAACGCTCATCAAGGCCGGGATCCCCGATGCCACGGTGGAACTCAAGGATCTCGCCGGCGACAACGACCATTGGGCCGCGCATGTCGTCTCAGCGAGTTTCAAGGGCAAAAGCCGGGTCCAGCAGCACCAGATGGTCTACGAAGCGCTGGGTGGCAACATGGGCGACGTGCTGCATGCGCTGGCGCTGACGACCGGCGTGCCACCGGATGCCTGAGGCAGGCCGGTCGATCTTGGAGGGCCGCGGAACACCGGCGTTGGATCGTGGCGCAGGTGCTGCCTACGGCTGCCTGCGACGCTAAATCCCATAATTTGATCGCGTCATTGACAGCCCGAAACCCTCAACCCATGTTTCCGTCACGCCATTTTCCCCAGAACGAGGCCCGGACGGCGGCTTGCCGGGTCATCCCGTGGAAGGAATTTTCGCCATGAGCCAGCAGGAAATCCAGGACTGGATTCGCAAGCAGATCGCCAACAACGACGTCGTGCTCTTCATGAAGGGCACACAGCAGTTTCCGCAGTGCGGATTTTCGGGCCAAGTGGCACAGATCCTCGGCTACCTCGGGGTCCAGTACAAAGACGTCAACGTGCTCGACGACATGGCCGTGCGCGATGGCATCAAAGCCTTCACCAACTGGCCGACCATTCCGCAGCTTTACGTGAAGGGCGAGTTCGTCGGCGGCTGCGACATTGTTCGCGAGATGTTCCAGGCGGGCGAGCTGCAACAGCTGTTCGACCAGAAGGGCGTCGCCTACGACAAGTCGCGCATGACCGCCTGACGCTGCACGATGTTGTTTACCGCGACAGGCGGGGCCTCGCTTTGGCCGCGCTGTCACGGTTAAGATCGACGGGGTTCGCCGCTGGCGGACCCCGATTTTTTTTGCCGGCCGCCTGGCCGGCGCGCGACCTCAGGGAGGATCAGGGCTGG
>CAZDNY010000245.1:0-5651 GCA_964506885.1 uncultured Hyphomicrobiaceae bacterium
ACTATGCGAAGGGCCGATGGCGGCGCGCGCTGCGTTCTATAGGTGGCGCTCGATCCTGTCGCGGGCGTGGCGCGGTGGATGGCATTGGCGCCGTCCTCAGAGCATCGGTCTGATGCTGCTGGCCAACTGGATCTCGCGACGCGAGATTCATCGCAAACAGGCACGGGCTCTGTCGCCGTCGGCGCGGCCGGCTGCCGAAAGTGCTTCTGCCAGGGCTGCAACGCCGGTGACGGGGGCGAAGAAGCCCATGGCGGTGGAGCAGGGCGCATGAAGATCACTTTCATCAAGCCCACGATCGGCCGGCCGGAGCACAGCCTTTACATCGATGAAGCGCGCATGGAACCGCTCAATCTCGGCGTGCTGGCGGCGTTGACGCCGCGTGATATCGACGTGGTGCTCTATGACGACCGCTGTGAGCCCATTCCCTATGACGAAGCGACGGACCTCGTCGCGTTGACAGTCGAGACATATACCGCGCGCCGGTCCTACGAGATTGCCGATGAGTACCGGCGTCGCGGCGTGCCGGTGGTGATGGGCGGCGTGCATCCTACATTCGTGCCGGAGGAGTGCGCGCAACATTGCGACAGCCTATTTGTGGGTGATGCCGAGGATGGATGGGCGCAGCTCGTCGCGGATGCGCGTGCGCGCTGCCTGAAACCGATCTATCGCGGTCAGCCGGGGCGGCCGCAGCCCGGCGTGCTGACGCGACGCGATATCTACGAGGGCAAAGGCTATCTGCCGGTCAGTCTCATGCAGTTCACGCGCGGGTGCAGGTTCGTGTGCGATTTCTGCGCAGTGACGAAGTACTTCGATCGCAAGCACTACCTGCGCGATATCGATGAAACGGTGGCAGAGATCGCGTCGCAGGACCGCAAACTGGTGTTCTTCGTCGACGACAACATCGCTTCGGACCGCGAGGCGCTCAAGCAATTGTGCCGCGCCCTCATTCCCCTGCGCATCAACTGGGTGAGCCAGGCGTCGCTCGATATCACGGGGGACCGCGAGGCCATGGACCTGATGGCGCAATCGGGTTGTCTGGGTCATATCATGGGGTTCGAGTCGATCACGCGCGACAGCGTGAAGGAGGCGCGCAAATCTCCCAATCTGGGCAAGTTCGATGGTTATGCGACACAGATCCGCATCCTGCGCGAGTATGGGTTCCAGACCTGGGCGGCGTTCACGCTGGGCTACGATCACGACACCGTCGACAGCGTGCGCGCAACGCTCGACTTCGCACTTGAAAACCGCTTCACGTTCGCGGCCTTCAACATCCTGATGCCGTATCCCAACACACCTCTCTACGAGCGGCTCGAGCGGGAAGGCCGCCTGCTCTATGGCGGCAAATGGTGGCTCGATCCCAGCTACCGCTTCAACGATGCAGCGTTCATTCCCGCGCGCATGTCGCCCGATGAGCTGACGGAGGTCTGCTATGAGGCGCGCCGGCAATTCAATTCGATCGGGTCGATGCTGTGGCGGTTCTCGGATCTCAAGACCAACATGCGAACGGTGCGGCGGATGAGTGCGTTCTGGCAGTTCACGCCGGTGTTCCGCCGTGAGGTCTTCAAGAAACACGGCATGGTCTTCGGTCACTTCGGACATCGGTGAACATGCGCAAAGCCTTCGAGATCTATGGGTATGCTGCGCCGCTCGTCCTGTTTCCGGCAGCGGTCTGGCTGTGGTGGCGGCATTACGACGGCAGCTGGCCCCTCGTCGCGATCGCGGTGGGTGTGCCGGTCCTGCATGCGTATGTGGTGCCAGCGGTGGGGACGAACGTGCTGGGCATGTGGGCCTTCAATGCGCGTCTCAGGCTGGGCAGGTTCCGGCCGCAGCACGGGTTCGTGTTCGGCAGTGCCACGGCCTTGCTGACACTGCTTGTAATCGGTGCGCCCGATGTCGATGCGGGCGTGGGTGGAGCGGTGAAGGTGGCGCTTGCCGGGGCAGTGTTGCTTCTGGCCGTCAACTGGATCTACGACGCGGTCGCACTGAAACATGAGGTGTTGGAAGTCTACAATCAGCCGTGGGCCGATGGCGCGGGGCCTTGGGCGATTGCGGGTGATTACGTGTTCTGGTTCTTCGGCTTGTTCGGTTTTCTTTATGCCGGCGGGCTGAAGCTGGCCGAGGGCATGCTGCTCGAACGTCCGTCATGGAGTGTCGGTCTGGCTGCGGGTGGTGCCATCCTTGCGGCGACGCTGGTGCTTCCGACGATGGGATATGTCGCGGCATCGTGGCTGCGGCATGGACACAGCGGCTGCCGTCCGGTGTTGCGCGCGCATAGGGAGGTTGGACACCATGAGTGAGTGGATGGCGGTCGAACAGATCAACAAGCTTGCGTCGGACCCGACGAAGTGCACGCAGCCGCGCGCCTCGCTCTTGGTCGATCTTTCGCGGCCGTTCGTGCCGGAGGACTATACGCAACTCTACTACACGCCGCTCTACGCTTCGCTGCATCGCGAGCACCGCCTGCGCTACAACCAGCTGTTCGCGCTGCGGATCAACGAATACATCATGATGCTGGAAGCCGATCTCGTCGAGCGGCTGCTCAACCCGCTCAAGAGGCATCCGAAGGTGGGTGGCGATGCGGCCTTGATCCAGGCCATCGACGACATGATCGAGGAAGAGCGGCGGCACTACGCGTATTTCGCCGATCTCAACCGCGCCTGCCGGCCGGATCTCTATCCGCCAGGTGAGGACAGGCGCTTTTCCAAGGTGCCGGTGTGGACCAAGGCGATGTTCTGGACTGCGGGCCTTCTGGCGAGCCGTCTCGCGTTCTCGCTTTGGTATCTGATGGCGATGGAGGAGTCCTCCATGGCACTGGCGCGCGACATGAAACGCCGGCCTGAAACAGAAACGCTGGGGCCGCTCGACGAGGCGTTCGTATCGGTGCATCTGGAACACATGAAGGACGAGGCGCGCCATCTGCATGTGGACGGAATCCTGATCGACGCGACAATCGCCGACAGTGCGCGATTGCGCCGCCTCGTCAATGCGCGCTTGTTCCAGGCGATGCTCAAGGGGGTGGTGACGCCAAC
This sequence comes from uncultured Hyphomicrobiaceae bacterium, assembly GCA_964506885.1. Classification (GTDB taxonomy): domain Bacteria; phylum Pseudomonadota; class Alphaproteobacteria; order Rhizobiales; family Hyphomicrobiaceae; genus JAEUMD01. Next base: position 3,030 of record CAZDNY010000245.1, read on the forward strand.
GCGCGGAGGTTCGGGCGTGAAGGTGATCGAGCAACTCGTCAGGGAGATGCCGGAACTGGGGGACCGCAAGGAAGAAATGATCAGCGCGGTTCTGGCCCTGAAAGACAACAAGGCGTTCCAGGAAAGCCTCTTCAACCGGCGCATCATGCCGATGACGTTCAAGGTGTTCGACCGGACGGAGGAGCTCGCCGACCTAGGCGAGAAGATGGTCGGCTATGAACGGCGGTGATGGAAGAGGAACCTTGGAGAAGCCGAGCGGCTTTTCGTTGGCGATGAACCTGCTGCCGGCGGTTCATCTGGTCGGCGGAATTGCAATCGCCATGACGGCGTTCGATGCGGTCGCCAGGGGGGGCGTGTTTCTTGCCGTATGGATCTATGCGGTGCCGCCCCTTGCGGGACGTGCGCTGATTGCGATGTTCGGACGGCCAGAGGGACGCCTGACGCAGGATATGAGTTCCTACCGCGTGTGGTGGGTGCTGACGCAGCTGCAGGCGATCTTCAACAGGTTGCCGTTCCTGGAGGAACTCCTGCGCCTGATCCCCGGGGGCTATCCGCTTTGGATCGCGCTGTGGGGCGGGCGTCTCAGTCCGTTCGCCTATGTCGGACCCGGCGTCATCATCACCGATCGCTATGCGGTCGAAGTCGGCGCGGGGGCGGTTTTGGGATTCAATTCCGCACTGGCTGGACACATGGCGGTGCGCGATGAGCAAGGGCGTTTCGTGGTGGTGGTCGGCGCGCCGACAGTGGAGGCGGAGGCGATGCTGGGTGGCGCTGCGGGGCTGGGTCCGGGCGCGCGGCTCAAGGCGGGGCACGTGCTGCCCACGGGGCGCCGGGTCGGGCCATTCGATAGCTGGCCGCGACACGGACCGGACGAGGGGGCGGCATGAAGACTTCTCTGCGCAGCACATATCCGATTCCGGTTGTGCAGAACGTTGCCATTGCGGCGGCGGCGATTGCGGTATCGCTGGCGTGTCTGTGGTGGGCCGCTCATGCGGGCGCATGGTGGCAGATCGCACTGGCGGCGCTTGTCTTCTCGTTCACGAACAACACCATCTTCGCGCTGCACCACGAAGCCGTGCACGGGTCATTTCATCCAAACCGCAGGCTCAATGATGCGGCCGGTGTTGTCTTCGCGGCGTTCTTTCCGACGATCTTCTCGATTCAGCGGATCAGCCACCTCGGCCATCATCGGCGCAACCGCACCGACGAAGAACTCTACGATTACTACCTGCCAAATCAGTCGTGGGCGCTGAAGACCTACTGGATCTATTGCCTGTTGACGGGTTTTTACTGGGCGATCATTCCCGTTGCCGCTCTGCTCTACGTAATCTGGCCCTGGGCGTTTCGCGCACGCTGGTTCCAGGACGGGCCGGCGCGGTGGTGGGGCTTCCGGCCGTTCGTGCAGGACATCGCGGCAGCACCCATTTCGCGCGTTTGGCTGGAGGGCGTTGCTTCCGTCTGCGTGCAGGTCGCGATCTTCGTTGCGCTCGACCTGACGTTCCTCGCCTGGCTCGCATGCTACTGGGCCTTCGGCATCAACTGGTCGTCGGTGCAATACACCGACCATGCAGAAAGCCCGCGGGATGTGATCGAGGGCGCCTGGAACCTGAGATTCACACGGGCGTCGCAGTGGCTGTTCCTGAACTACAATCTGCATCTGGCACATCATCGGGAGCCCAAGATCCCGTGGGTGCATCTGCCCCAGCGGGTGCGTGCGGGCGATCCCAATCCTTCATTCTGGACCATCTATCTCAGGCTTTGGCTCGGGGCGAAGGCGGCGCCGCCGGGACCGGGGCCGGTTCCGTTGGGCAGGGATGATCCGCGGGTTGTTCAATATGACCGTCGATAGAGGAGTGCTACGGCGATGCGCGTGATCTTAGGGATTTTCGTTTCGATGCTGTTGTGTGGTCAGGCGTTGGCGCAACAGGACGCCGGCACCGAAGCTGATCACACGGCGTTGCGATCGCTGAAGGAACAGGCGGTCAAGGCCGTCAACACGCGTGACTATGATCTGGCCCGCTCGCTTTTGCGCGAACCGTTCATGGCAACCGTCATTACCCAGGACAGCTTTACCGATTTCGAAAAGCTGAAGACCTATTTCGAAGGGCTATATACGCGCACGTTCCTGCGCATGAAATCGATCTCGATGAGCGCGGAGGCGGACGAGCTTTCGCAAATCTATACCGGCACGTTCGCGCTCACGCGTGGGGCGACCAAGGAGCGCTATGAGCTGGCCGACGGGCGGGCGTTCGACATGGACGGGCGGTGGACGGCGGTGTCCATGAAGGAGAACGGGGCTTGGAAAGTCGTCGCCGTTCATACCGGAACGAACTTCCTCGACAACCCCGTGCTGGCGGCGATCCAGGGCAGCGTCACGAAGTTCGGTGCGGGCGGCCTGGCGCTTGGCCTGCTGATCGGCTTCATTGCGGGCTGGCTCGTGACGCGCCGGCGGGGGCGGACGGCGTAAGGCATACAGATCTGCATGCGAGGCTGGCCGCAGATCGGTGATGCGGCGGCTGCGGCGTCGCGGACCTGAGGTTCGCGGCCTGTCTGCAGGCATATGCAACGATGTGATCGCTGACGCGCAAAACGGCTCTTTTGCGTAGGGGAGGGCCACGCGTC
>CAZDNY010000246.1:0-5626 GCA_964506885.1 uncultured Hyphomicrobiaceae bacterium
CCTCGGCGGCCATCTTGCCGGATTGGAAGTGGCACGAGCCTTGGTTGCAGTTTTTTCCCGGCTTCGAATGGCTGACGATTACCGGCTTCCTCATCGGACTCGCCGAGTCGTTCGTATATGGCTGGTATGTCGCGCTGATCTTCGTTCCGCTCCACAACTTCTTCGTCCGATGGCGCGCTCGCGATGGAGCCGGCGACGTCTGAGTTTGGAGTGAGGAGAACCGCTGAACCAACGCACAATCACAACTGGAGCTGAGATCATGACATCCGGGTCTACGAAATTCACGCGCCGGTCCTTCCTGGTCCTGGTGGGGCTTGCCGGCATCTCCGGCGTCAACTTTCCAACAACAGGTATGGCGTTTGAGAATTTGACCGTCGATGTTTTCCGGGATCCGAGCTGCGGGTGCTGTGGCCGCTGGGTCAAACATCTCCAGCAGAATGGCTTCGTCGTGCACGTCGCCGAGGCGGCTGATATGCAAAGCATCAAGAAGACTGCCGGAGTGCCGTCCGAACTCGCCTCCTGCCATACCGCAATGGTTGGTAGTTACGTCATCGAAGGTCACGTGCCGGCGTCAGCCATCAAGCGATTGCTCGCACAAAGGCCGCAGGCGCGTGGCCTTGCCGTCCCCGGCATGCCGGCGGGATCGCCGGGCATGGAAGGCCCGTCACCGGTTGCCTATGACGTCGTACTCTTTGGCAGCGGAACTTCACGTGTCTTCGCCCGTTACAAAGGAACCGATGAGTTCTGATGCCGCAACAACCATTGCGGTCTGGTCGGTCAACCCGCTGACGAACTTGATAACAGTGACGGTGCCGCAAGTACGCCCGGAGGGTGAGGACGTTCGCATGCGCTGTGCGAATTGCAGTTTTAGCAAAGTTTCATGACCCGACATTCTCACACAACCGAGACACATCGCGGTAACGACCGTTCACCGCGATACGCCGAGGGAAGCCTGACACTTCTGGGCGCTGTCGCCATGGGCACCGGCGTTATGATTGGTGCCGGGATCTTCGCATTGACGGGGCAGGTTGCGGAACTCGCGGGCACTTGGTTTCCCATCGCGTTCCTGGCTGCAGCCATTGTCACCGCATTCAGCGCCTATTCGTATGTGAAGCTGTCGAATGCCTACCCTTCGGCAGGCGGCATAGCGATGTTCCTCGAGAAGGCGTACGGGCGCTCAGCCATGACAGGCGCGTGCGCATTGCTGATGTATTTTTCCATGGTCATCAACGAGAGCCTCGTCGCCCGCACCTTTGGCACCTACACACTGCAGCTCTTCGATGTGCAACAAAGCGATTGGATGGTGCCTGCCCTAGGCGTAGCTCTGCTGCTCTTCGCATTCGTTGTAAACATTCTCAGCAATCGCCTCATTCAGAGCCTCTCCTTTGTGATGGCCTTTTTGAAGATTGCCGGTATCGCACTATTTGCGATCGCGGGCCTCTGGATCTCGGGTCTCTCCTTCAAGAGCGTAACTGCTCTGCCCGATCAGACGGACCCAGGGTCCTTCCTCGGTGCTGTCGCGCTAGGGATACTCGCTTACAAGGGCTTCACAACGATCACCAACAGTGGAGGAGAAATTGTTGATCCGCATCGTAATGTCGGTCGCGCAATCGTAATCGCAATTGGCATTTGCGTTGTCGTATATCTGCTCGTTGCTTTCGCGGTCGGCGGAAATCTCTCGATCGCAGAGATCATCCGCGCTCGCGATTACGCCCTTGCTGAGGCAGCACGGCCAGCCTTCGGCAATTTGGGTCTCTGGTTCACGGTTCTATTTGCGATTGTCGCAACCGTATCGGGTCTCATCGCCAGCGTGTTCGCCGTCTCGCGAATGCTTGCCATGCTGACCCAGATGAAGCTCGTTCCCCACAGCCATTTCGGTATGCCGGGAAGCATTCAGAAGCATACCCTGGTCTATACGATCGTTGCCGCCATGGTCTTGACGGTGTTCTTTGATCTGTCACGCATCGCAGCGCTTGGCGCGATCTTCTACATCGTGATGGACATTGCAGTGCATTGGGGCGTGCTGCGGCATCTGCGCCAGCAGGTCAGCGCCAACCCGTGGATTCTGAGCGCTGCAATAGCGCTCGACGCGATCGTGCTTACAGCGCTCCTGGCTGTCAAAGCCTCGTCCGATATGCTGGTGATCTATGCAGCCGTCGTCGGTCTTGCTCTCATCTTCATCGGCGAACGCCTGTTCTTGCGAGCGCGCGACCGCGTTGATTGATGTGGGTCGCATATTTCGCCGCCGGTTGTTACTGCGTTCTTGGGCAAGAGTAACCGGCGCAACACATGGCTCAGCCCTCGGCTAGCAATGTGGGAGCAGCTCTCAGAAAGCCTGTAGCGATTACTGTTGTCGAACAGAAAGCGGCCGCATGCATTTCGCCGACAAGCAACACTAACTGTGGCAACCCAGTCAATTTAAGGCCAGCGCCGGTCGGCAGCATACGACAAAGCCGACCGAGATTGAAATTCGCGCCTCCTCGTCGGCCAACATTGTTTGCCGAGCGGTGATGCAGCTGGAGCGTGCTTGCGACCCGAGACAGTCTTCGCGCGCCCAGAAACGGCGAAGCAGTGAACCGTTCAAGAATTTATGCTTCGATGAGGCCGCTGCACATCAGGAACCCCGAGGCGTATTGGACTATCATAGCGCCCTTCAACGGGAGGATTTTCGTGTGGCGATTCTCGCTTCCAATCAGATAGTCGCATCAAGTCTCGAATATCGTCCAGTTCAACCTGGGTTATGCCTTTTGAAGCGATTTCACCATCGCTCAACTTCATATCCAGGCAGTCAACGACGATGTCGACAATCTGGTAGCTGTGACCAATTCCGAACTCGTCGGAGATTCCTTTCGTCATGTCTGGCGACGGTGCCTGGCTGCAAACGGCCTCCGGTAGTCCCAGGCTGAAGCACAGCTGCTTGACTTGTGTCTTTAGCAGTCCAGACAAAGGTTGGACTGGGAGATCATCGATTCCATCCTTCACGAACCATCCGACCTCAAACTCAGATCGGTTGGCTGCTCCGATAAGAGTCAAATTCTCCTGCTTCGCCTTTTTCTCAAGCAGCTTCCTGCGATGGATATGACGCTCAGAGTAACTTTGGTCCACATAATACATGGTGTTGTTGAACATCAATCTCTTGTGCCATGGCCGAAGGCGTTCACCTGATCCCACGCGCAGTGTCGACTTGAATGGGGTCTCGCCGCAAAACAGGTTGTATGAATTTTGAATCCACCTGTTGAGACGCGCTGATAGAGTCAACGCTCGCATGAAAAGCGGCGCATAGATCCTGCGCTTGTGCATTTCAGCCGTTATGTCTTCCACTTCGAGCTCGACACCCAGGCGATCCGCGACGAGCACCGCGTTGGCGCGAACTGACGCATCGCTGTCCCGATCGAAAAGATAGGCCAGATGAACTGATTCCGGCCCTAGGGCAGCCACCGCCAAGGCCGCCAGAACAGCCGAGTCAATCCCTCCGCTCAAGCCAAGCAGCAGACCTTCGCTTCTCTCGCGCCTCACGACATCCTGGAGATAAGCGACAATGCGTTGCTTCGTTTGCTCTGCATCGATTGTCAAAGAGTGCTCTGCCATTCCATTGGTCCTTTTGTAACGGCCCGAACTCTCCTGTTTTGGAGAGGGCCGAACCACATGAAACTGCTCCGCAAAGCGACCTTGCATTCCTCAGTGCACGACCGCTCACTAGGCCGCTTATAACGTCATCCAGAGGGGCATGTGCCGCGGCGTCCGACAATGATTTGCAGCAAGTCCTGGCTGTCGCCGTCTTTGATCGTTCTGTTCGCCAGGTTGGCAATCAGTCGCCGCTTTTGCTTTAGATCAGCGCCTTAACATCGTCCTCTTCTGTGAGCGAACCAGACAATGTAGTGCGCAAACTTGCGACGCACTCGCCGTGTCACAAGCTGACGAGCCGAGCTGCAGAAAAAAAAGCCCGGGCATCGCTGCCCGGGCTTCTTCGTTTCGTGCCGTGCTTTCCGGAGCGGCGGCGTGAGCATGTTTAGCCGAAGTGTTCACGGTTCGGCGTGAAAAACATGCTCCAACGAAATACCGTTTACACCGAGTAGTACAGATCGTACTCGACCGGATGCGGCGTCATTTCGTACTTCATGTTCTCTTCCATGCGCAGCTCGATGTAGGCGTCGATCATGTCGTCGCTCATCACGCCGCCCATCTTGAGGAACGCGCGGTCTTCGTCCAGCGACTTCAGAGCCTCACGCAGCGAACCGGCAACCGTCGGGATCTGTGACAGTTCCGCCGGCGGCAGGTCGTAGAGGTTCTTGTCCATCGCCGGACCCGGATCGATCTTGTTGGTGATGCCGTCGAGACCCGCCATCAGCATGGCCGTGAACGCCAGGTACGGATTCGCCGACGGATCGGGAAAGCGGACCTCGATGCGCTTGGCCTTCGGGCTGGAGACGTGCGGGATGCGGCACGACGCCGAGCGGTTGCGTGCCGAGTATGCCAGCAGCACGGGCGCTTCGTAGCCCGGGACGAGACGCTTGTAGGAGTTCGTCGACGGGTTGGTGAAGGCGTTGATGGCCTTGGCGTGCTTGAGGATGCCGCCAATGTAGTAGAGGCACATTTCGGAGAGGTCCGCGTACTTGTTGCCCGCGAACATCGGCGTGTCGCCCCTCCAGATCGACTGGTGGACGTGCATACCCGAGCCGTTGTCACCGAACACGGGCTTGGGCATGAACGTCGCCGTCTTGCCGTAGGCCTGCGCCACCTGGTGCACGACATACTTGTAGATCTGCATGCCGTCGGCCATCTTGATCATCGGGCCGAACTTGACGCCAAGCTCGTGCTGGGCGGACGCCACTTCGTGGTGATGCTTTTCGACGACGACGCCCATTTCCGAAAGAACCGACAGCATCTCCGAACGGATGTCCTGGCAGCTATCGATCGGCGGTACGGGGAAGTAGCCGCCCTTGGTGCGCGGACGGTGGCCCAGGTTGCCCATCTCGTAGACCGTGTCCATGTTGGACGGCAGCTCGGTGGAGTCGACCTTGAAGCCGGTATTGTAGGGATCGGTCTTGAAGCGCACGTCATCGAAGATGAAGAACTCTGCTTCCGGTCCGAAATAGACCTCGTCGCCGATTCCCAGCGAAGCCATGTAGGCCAGCGACTTCTTGGCGATAGAACGCGGATCGCGCTCGTACATCTCACCAGTCGACGGCTCCAGAACGTCGCAGAACAGAGCCATCGTGGTCTGTGCGAAGAACGGATCGATATGCGCGGACTCGGCATCCGGCATCAGCAACATGTCAGAGGCCTCGATGCCCTTCCAGCCGGCGATCGAGGAGCCGTCGAACGCATAGCCCTCTGCAAACATGTCCTCGTCGACGCAGGAGGCGTCGGCCGTCACGTGCTGCATCTTGCCTTTGGTGTCCGTGAAGCGCAGATCGACGAACTTCACGTCCTTGTCCTTGATCGTCTTGAGGACATCGGCCGCAGTCTTAGGTGTGTCTGCCATATTGGCTCCCCTTGGCTAGTGCGTGCTTCCTGGTCCCGAACCGCACGCAAGCGATACGGGTCTCGTACGGGTGCACCAGGCCGCGAGGGCCCGGCGACCTGTTCCTAGATCGCTTCCGTGCCGGTTTCGCCCGTACGGGTG
>CAZDNY010000247.1:0-5620 GCA_964506885.1 uncultured Hyphomicrobiaceae bacterium
AAAGCGTGCGAGGTGCAATTGGTGCACGCCCGCTCGGTGCAGCCCAGGCGGCGGCCCTTGCCCGTTTTCCGCGCCGGCGGCGGAAGGCGGTGATGCGGCTTGCGCTTCAGCATCCCTATCTCGCCGATCTGCTGGTGTCGTTTCCCGCCGCCATCTTCGCGATGGCGCACGGGCCGCGGCGGCGCACGCGTGCCGCGCAGACCCTGGCGATGGAGGGGGCGGCGCTGAAGGCGGTTGCCGACGCGCTGGGGTTGCCGATGTGGGCGCGGCGTGTGCCGGTCGAAGCGTGCTGCGAGGAACTCTTGCTGCCGCTGCCGCGGGGGCATGACTTCGCGCCGCACGTCGGCAACGTGATGCCGCGCGCGGTGCGCGACTGGCCGGCCTGGCTGATGGCCGTGAGCGTCGCCTACCGGACCTGCGACGAGGCGTTCGCCTTGTGGGTGGCGCGCGAGGTGTGCCGGTACTGCGCGCCGGCGGGCGTGGACGGCATCGCCGTGCTTGGTGTGTGGGCGTGGCACAGCCGCAGCGATGGTGCTGCGGTCCGCTGCATGCCGACGCGCTGGCACCGGGCAATGGCGATCCGGTCGGCGGCTGGGGCGGCGGCCGACTGGCTGCGCGGGCTGCGGTTCGAACTGTCGGTCGCCCCGGCTCCGATCCGTGTCGTGCCGCCGGTCGATACGGCGGTTGGCGCCTACACGTTCCATCCGGTCGGCTGGGGTGCGCCCCTGGTGGCTGAAGGTGCGCGCATGAAGAACTGCCTGGCGACCTATGCCTGGGAGTACGTGCGCGGCAGCCGCGTGTGGAGTGTGTATCGCGATGGCGTGCCGGTTGCCGCCTTGGAACTGGCATTCGGCGGGACCCGCCGTGGCATTCCGCGCCTCGAGCAGCTTCAGGGCATCGCCAATGCCGAGGCGCCCGACGACGTCTGGGCGGCGGCCTATGCGTGGCTGGCGCGCTGGTCGCTGTCGGAAGAGGAGATCGCCGTTGCGGTTGGCGATGACGTGGTGCGGCGTGACGGTGCTTGGACGCAGTTGTGGCGGCCCTACTGGACGGCGAAAGGGCTGCCGGCGGGCGGAGGTGTACCGCTGCCGGTCACGAGCGGCTACGAACCCGACGTGGACGACATGATCCAGGCCGTGCAGCCGCTTGCCTACCTGAACCAGCGCCGCCGGTGAGCGGCGCTGGTTCGGAGGGCGCGAACGGCCTTTGCACAGTCTGAAAACCTTCGGGAGCGGGTAAAAAGCCATTTAAATCAATCATGAAGCTGCCGGTCGGGCCGCGTTGAAGTGGGCGTTCGCCGACTTATATTCGCAGGTGCGAATGTTTAGTGACGCCGATCACGGAACGGGGAATCTGGGGCATGATACTCATGAGCGTAAATCCGGCCCGAGGATTCTATCTCGAGGACCGAAACCCATGAACAAGGTCGACATGAGCAACCTATTGAAACACAAGGCACTCTTGGGTGCCGTCCTGGTGCTGGCCGGGGTTCCCGCCGCGGCTGCGCCGTCGCGTGCGCCTACGGATTTGTCCGCCGGCTCACCGGCGCTTGCCCAACGCATTCCTGTGGCGCTCATGACATCGCCGTCGGATATGCCGCCGGTGGTGTCGCGGGTGGCCGCGGGGCCGGAGCAGGCTGAGGGTGAGGCGGGCAAAGAAAAGGCTGCCTCGCCGCAGGCAACCGATGCGCTTGCCACGTTCAGCGTCAAGATGAATCAGATCGATGACCTGAAGTCGGTCTATGCCACGGTTCGCTCGACCGACCGCATCGAAGCGCGCGCGCGCATCGGCGGCACGGTTGCGTCCCTCAAGGTCGATGAAGGCAGCCAGGTGGAGACCGGCCAGGTGATCGCCAACGTGGCCGATCAGAAGCTGGCGCTGAAGCTCAAGGCGCTCGATGCGCAGATCGACGGCCTCAAGGCACAGGAAGCCAATACCAAGCGCGATCTGGAGCGCCAGGAAGAGCTGATCAAGCGCGGGTTCACGCCGAAGGCCAAGGTGGACGAACTGCGCACGCAGTTCGAGGTCGTGCAGAACCAGCTCAAGTCGGCGCAGGCTGAGCGCGATGTGCTGCTGCGTCAGGTACAGGAGGGCGAAGTGCTTGCACCGGCATCGGGACGCGTGTTGCGCGTGCCTGTGACGGAGGGGTCTGTGATCATGCCGGGAGAAAGCCTGGCGACGATCGCGGCCAACCGTTATGTGCTGCGCCTGGAACTGCCTGAGCGACATGCGCGCTTCATCAAGAAGGGCGATGTGATCCAGGTCGGGGCGCGCAGTCTGGAGGATTCGGGGCGGCCCTTGATCAAGGGTGCGATCAGCCAGGTCTATCCGGAACTGCAGTCGGGGCGCGTCGTCGCGGATGCGACGGTCGAGGGTCTGGGCGACTATTTCGTCGGCGAGCGCGTGCTGATCTATATTTCTGTCGGCAAGCGCGAGGGTATCGTGATCCCGCGTGCGCTGGTGACGACGCGCTTCGGCTATGACTTCGTGCAGGTCGCGCGCGGCTCGGGCCGAGTGTCGGACGTGGTCGTGCAGCTGGGGCAGCCGACTCTCCTTGCCGACGGCAAAGAGGGTGTCGAGGTGCTCGCAGGTCTCAATCCAGGTGATGAGCTCGTGAAGCCATGAGCGCTCCATCCACGCCTCAACCGCACGGCGAGGGGCCGGCCGATCTGGGCATCTCCGGCCGGCTGACCCGCGCCTTCATCAACTCGCCATTGACACCGCTCTTGCTGATGGCAGCAATCGCGCTGGGTCTGATCGCTCTGATCAATCTTCCGCGCGAGGAAGAGCCGCAGATCTCGGTGCCGCTGGTGGACATCATGGTCAATGCCGATGGCCTCAAGGCCGAGGATGCCGTGCGTCTGGTGACCGAGCCGCTCGAGACGATCGTCAAGTCGATCAGTGGCGTCGAGCACGTCTACAGCCAGACCCTGGACGATCGCGTCGTGGTGACGGCGCGGTTCCTGGTCGGTACGGAGGCGGACAACGCAATTTTGCGCGTGCACGACAAGGTGCGCGCCAACATGGACCGCATTCCGGTCGGCATTCCCGAGCCGTTGATCATAGGCCGTGGCATCGATGACGTTGCGATCGTCGTGGCGACGCTGGCGCCTAAGCCGGAAGTTGCGCACAACTGGACCGACAGCCGGCTTTATCATCTGGCCGACGACGTGCGCACCGAACTTGCCAAGCTCGACGACATCGGCCTGTCCTACCTGTCGGGCGGGCGTCCCGACCAGATCCGCGTCGAGCCCGATCCGGAAAAGCTTTCGCTCTACGGCATCACGCTGGCGCAACTGGTCGGCAAGGTGAAGGAAGCCAACCGCGCCTTCCTGGCGGGCAATGTGCGCGAGGCCAACCGCTCGGTTCCGGTGGTTGCGGGGCAGACGCTGCAGGGCATCCCGGACATCGGCCTGCTGCTGATGACGACACGCGATGGCCGGCCCGTCTACGTGCGCGATGTGGCCAAGGTGGTCGTCGGGTCGAAGCCGCTGGAAAGCCGGGCGTGGCAGATGCATCCGATCCGCGAGGGCGGGTCTGGCGATCAGCACGGTGCGCAGGGCGGCAACGTCACCGGCCTGACGCAGGTTCCCGCAGTGTCAGTGGCGATCGCCAAGCGCGCGGGCGCCAATGCGGTGACGATCTCGGAGGCGATCATCGAGCGGCTGGGGCAGCTCGAGGGCCGGCTCATCCCCGAGGACATCACCGTTTCGGTGACGCGCAACTATGGATTGACAGCCGACGAGAAGGCCAACGAGCTGCTGTTCCACCTGGGGCTGGCAACGGTATCCATCGTGCTGCTGATCGGTTTCGTGATCGGCTGGCGCGAAGGCATTGTCGTGCTCGTGGTCATCCCGACAACGATCCTGCTGACGCTGTTTGCCTCCTACATCATGGGCTACACCATCAACCGCGTCAGCCTGTTTGCGCTCATCTTCGCGATCGGTATCCTGGTCGATGACGCCATCGTCGTGATCGAGAACATCGCGCGGCACTGGGGCATGAAGGACGACCGCTCGACGGTGCAGAAGGCGATCGAGGCGGTGGCAGAGGTCGGAAATCCGACCATCATCGCCACGCTGACTGTCGTTGCCGCGCTGCTGCCGATGCTGTTCGTGTCGGGCCTGATGGGGCCCTACATGAGCCCGATCCCGGCCAATGCGTCGGCGGCAATGATCTTTTCCTTCTTCGTCGCGGTGATGCTGACTCCATGGCTGATGGTGCGGATCGGCAAGCCGCATGCGGGTGGTCACGATCATGGCTCTGACGACGGCGGCGTGCTGGGGCGGCTTTATGTCAAGGCGGCGCGCCCGATTCTGAAATCGAAGTCGGCAAGCTGGGCCTTCCTGCTCGCTGTGGGTGTGGCGACGCTCGCTTCGATGGCGTTGTTCGCGACCAAGTCGGTGACGGTGAAGCTTTTGCCGTTCGACAACAAGTCGGAGCTGCAAGTGGTCGTCGACCTGCCGGAAGGTTCGTCGCTGGAGGCGACCGACCGTGTGTTGCGGACGGCGGCCGAGCGCCTGCAGACGCTGCCGGAACTGGAAAGCATCGAGGCCTACGCCGGCACGGCGGCGCCGTTCAACTTCAATGGTCTGGTGCGTCATTTCTATCTGCGCAAGTCTCCGGAACTGGGTGACCTTCAGGTCAACCTGAGCGCCAAGCATCATCGCGACCGCACCAGTCACGAGATCGCATTGGACGTGCGTCAGCGATTGAACGGGCTCGATGCACCGGAAGGGACATCGATCAAGGTGGTGGAAGTGCCGCCGGGTCCGCCGGTGCTTTCGACGCTGCTTGCGGAAATCTATGCAAAGGATCCCGAGACGCGCCGGGCCGTGGCCGAGAAGGTCAAGGATGCATTCCGATCGGTGCCCTATATCGTCGATGTCGACGACAGCTACGGGCGTCCGGCGGAACGGCTGCGCGTGGCCATCGATCCCGACAACCTGGAGTTCCACCACGTCGAGGAAAGCGACGTCTACAACACCATCCAGGCCTATCTCGCGGGCCTTCCCGTGGGCTACTCGCATCGCGGCTCGGGTCGCCATCCCATCGAAATCGCGATCGCGCTGCCCAAGTCGATGCGCACGATCAATGCCGATACGCTTTCCATTCCGGTGCCGGCCAACGCTCTGCCGGGCAACCGGTCCATCGTCGAACTGGGCGATGTCGTGAGCCTGAAGACCGAGCGCTCATCCTATCCGGTGTTCCGCCACAACGGGCGGCCGGCCGAGATGGTTCTGGGCGAGTTGGCGGGTGCCTTCGAGGCGCCGATCTACGGCATGCTTGCGGTGCAGGAGGCGATCGACAAGGCCGACTGGGGTGGGTTGGAAAAGCCCGAAATCCGCTATCATGGCCAGCCGGTCGACGATACCAAGCCGGTTCTATTGTGGGACGGCGAATGGGAAGTGACGTATGTCACGTTCCGCGACATGGGCGGTGCCTTCGCGATCGCGATCCTGGGCATCTACTTCCTGGTGGTCGGACAGTTCGGATCGTTCAAGATTCCGCTCGTCATTCTGACGCCCGTGCCGCTGACGCTGATCGGCATCATGATCGGTCACTGGCTGTTCGGTGCGCCGTTCTCGGCGACGTCGATGATCGGCTTCATCGCGCTGGC
>CAZDNY010000248.1:0-5609 GCA_964506885.1 uncultured Hyphomicrobiaceae bacterium
ACGCCGCAGCACGATGCCATCGACGGGGGATTTCAGTGCGAGATCGGCAATCCTGTCGCGCTGTGCGAGAACGCGGGCTTCCTGCTCGTCGACCTGGGTCAGCTTTTCCTCGAGCGTCGAACGCGCTGTAATGTTGCGCTCGACGAGCCGCTCGATGCGGTTGGCGTCGGCCCTGAGGCGCTGCAGGCGCGCTTCGAGCTCGGCAAGCATCGCGCGTTCTTGAATATCGTCGAGCCGGGCGAGGACGTCGCCCTTCTTGACGGGCTGGCCTTCGCACTTGCAGATCTCGACAATCCGCTTCCTTTGCAGCGACGTCACCTTGGCCCAATGGACCGGCTCGATGACACCGGTCGCGTAGACGACCTCTGCTGCATCTCCGGTTTTCACCTTTGTGGTCTCGACGAGCGTGCCGCGATTGCCGACCCACCACAGCGCGAGCAGTGCGATGCCACCTGCGGCGATTATCATCGGCCATCGGCCAGACAGGGATGGCCCTTGGGACTTGTCGTTGACGCTGGAGCCCGGACCGGTGTCGGTGCGCTCTTGACCGGCGAACCGCGACTTGCCGAACGGCAACTGGATCACGTCGCGAATCGCCCTGAAAAACTGCGCGCCGGTCTGCTTCCAATCCATATTGCGGGTCCTCTGGAGGCGGTTCGCCGACACCCTTGCGGCGCTCATGCGTGAGCCCGTCGGGAGACTTCCGACGGTCTATCCCACGCTCCATGCCGGGGCAATCGGGTTGGCCTTGGCGATGGCAGACTGCGACGACATCTCCCAGTTCGAAGAATGCACGCGCAATGCGGTCGAAATGGAGCTGGTGCCGCGCCACGCCGCATGCTCCGACCCCTGGCGTTTCCTTACTGCGTGCGGACGCATTGGTTGGGATGGCGTGCGGCCAGGATGTCGGAATACCGCTCGTAATAGCCCTCGATCGTAATCTCGGAACTTTGCACCTCGTCAGGTTGCAGCCAGCCGGGGGGTGTGAAATTGAACTCTACCTGTTCCCCAAAATAGATGTGGTGGTAGCGCCGGTCGCGTTGCTTGAGCGCGGCAACGTCGGGCTGCAGACGCAGGAGCGCTCCCGACTTCAGGCGCACAAGAAGCGACGCCCTGTCGATGCGTGCGACCTCGACTTCCTTCTCGACGAGACGGAAGCGGGTGACGAGCCCATCCAGTTTGCGCGTCTCAGAACTTTCCTGCGCCCTCCCCTTGGCATTGGCGATGACCTTGCCGTGATCGATCCAGTCATTGACGCCTGTCTGCCAGGACAAAAGATAGGGGCACGAGGCGTCGAACGAACCCAGCGTCAGCGAAAGGAAGTTGGCAGAGCTTTCCTCCAGCGAAAAGCGCTCACCATCGGCAACAAATCCGGCCAGGTGGATCTCCCCGCCGTAGACGTAGTCCGGCAGCACCTTTTCCCGCCCCGGCTGATTGTCGACGAATGTGAGACGGCGCACGAAAGCCGCTTTTTCTCCCGGAGCCAGCGACACGCCGTCGACTGCAACGCGTCCGCCCGCTCGCCCGCGCTGTGCCTTGGACAGATCAGACTTTCGCAGCGTCTCCCCGCCCCCTTCTGCGCCCAGCCACTGGTCGATGCGGATTGGCGATGTCCCGGTATTCTCGATGAGCGCGATATCGATGAGCAGGCGCCGCTGATAGAGAGCGGCAAAGGCATCGCCGTTGCATGACTCGTAGAACTCGAAGAGGCGGCTGAAGTCGTCGGGCAGACCGTCGCGGGCGAGGTCGGCAAGCAAGGCGACGTACTGGTTCTTGTGCACATCATTTTGCGTTCCCTCCTTGCCAAATGACGGACGGAAGCGACGATTGTACTCGCGAAGGTTGGCCTGGTAGTCGCGCAGGTCAGTTGCTTTCAGGCTCCTGGCGAACCGGACGATATCATCGCCTGGATGCGGCGTGCTCTTGATCCTGGCCATGACGTCGATGGCCGGGAAATCCATGGGACCGTCCGTGTCCCAGCCGCCAAGAGTGCGCACGCTGCCTTCACTGGGAACGAGGTTATGGTTGCGTTCAGTGGCGCCTGAACTGGTCTCGACGCTGGCGATCTCGCCGAGCTTGGGGGCGAAGAGCTGAAGATTGAAACCGCGCGATGCGTCAACGCGGATCGCGTAGTCGTTCATCAGGCGCTCGAGCGTGCGAAGGGGGGCTGACGGCAGCACCTTGGCGCCCTGGAGCATCGGTGCAAAGCCGGCGGCCTTTCGCGTGTCGAACCAAGACATGAAGGCGTAATCGGTGAGACGATGAAACTGCACCCTGATCGATGAATTGGCGTTTGCATCGGCCGGGCGGCAATAGTAGTCGCGCAGCTTCACCGACCGGCCATCCCCGAGCTTCACTTCACGGAAATCGGCAAGGCACTGACCGGCGCGGACCTCACCTGACATGGCAAGGAAGGCGAGGCCTATCAGCATCAAGACTCCGGCCGGAACCGGGCCGATCTTCGGCAGACGCGCGCAATACATGTGGCCTCTGGAATTTTTTCGAATGGATGGAGCATGTTGCTGAGGTGAGCGATGACATTAGCGTGCCAGCGCAGGCCTTACGTGTCCAGTGTGCATTGGCCTGCGTCTTCCGGGACGTGTGAGCCATGGACCCGCTCTCCTGGCGGCGAGGCGCAATGTCTGACAGCAGCAGATGAGCTTGACGTATCGATCATGGCGCATATCGTCATGGTCGATACAAGAAAGATATCCAATATCGTCGCGATCCGAAGGCGGGTTGCGGTTTCATGAGATTATTTCAGTGGTGAGGGGGCGTTGCCGTGCGAGTCTTTTCGATCATAGCTTTCACGTTGTCGCTGTTCGCCGTCGCAAGCCCGCTCCAAGCCGGCCAGTGCCTTTCAGATTCACGAGAAGTATCGGTTGCAGACAAGCCGTCCAAGCGCGTGCGCGACTATTTCTGCAGATCCGACAGGGGCACGGACAGCGGCGGGCTTCGGGTACAGTTTCTGCGGCTGACCGATCTGGCATTCGATGCACTTCTTTCGCGCAAGATCCCCGGAGGCCTGAGTTCACAGTTCGGGCCGATCCAACTGGTCGAGACCGACACATACGGTGTCTACAAGAGTTTGATTTCACGGTTTGGCGAACGCGCGAGGTCGGAGCGGGAAGGCACATGCGCCATGCTCAATCTGTTCGCTGCCGGAGGCGGCGGGGAAACCGGCGAGTCCTGGCGCTGCGAGGAATTTACATACCGGACGCTGGGCGGCTGGTTCCGGCCGTCACTCGAATTTCCCGCGCCCGACATCGTGGGCAGACTTCGGCTCGGGCAGAGCGGATGGCGATACCTCAAGCGCAGCGATCTGTTGGAATACCCGGCGCGGGTTTCCGCCCACAACAGGATCGTTTCGAATGCAATCCGAAAGGAACGTTGGGGCGTCCTGGCGTTGCGCGATTCTTCGCCGCCGACCTATGTGAAGCTCCTCGCCGAGATCAGCAAGAACGGGTTGCCGCGTGACTTCATAGTCCTGAACTCCTGGTATGGCGAAGGATGCGCTGCGGCGCCGATCGCGTCTGAACTCTTCAAGCGCGGCCTGCTGGTGACCGTGGCGGTCGTGACCAACACATCGACAACGCCCAAGCGTATCGATCAGCTCGACATCGTCGTGCGGGGCGCAGATCAACTCAGGTCTCCCGCCGAAGACCGGCGGCTGCCGGGCAGAAGACGAGGCGCGCTGGCGGCCTCCAGAACTCTGGCGCCGGGCGCCTCGCTGGTGGTGCCGATGGCTTTAGATTTCGCGGTGACCGGATTCCAGGACCGCCTGTCGCAGGAAGGACCTGGTTTCGGGCGGCCCGACGTGATGGCCTATCGCTATGGACCGACAGCCGAACTGGAAGCGATGCAGGCCGATGGCGAGCGCTACTCACTGACCGGGAACTCCGCCAATTTCATTTCGGTGACCCTGGCCTCGGAAGCTGGGTCGTGCCCCTACCTCTACTCATGGGAACGCGAAACCGGGGCTTGGATAAGCGAAGGCAAGGTCATTCACGAAGCGAACGGGGCCGGCCGCGAGGGAGAGGAGACCAAGCGCTTCAAGGGACTGGTCAATCGCTTCCTCTTGAAGGAAGAGGAGGCCGAGGTCGCCCACATCGACTATGCGGGCCTGAAGCTGTTCATGAAGGACGGTTCGATACTTGCCGTCCCATCCGCGCTGGACGTGCTGAAAACGCGCGACGGCCGCAGGGTTGCGCTTCTCTACGGGCAGGAGATCGAAATGCGCTTCGACATGCCCGACTGGCTCGACGCAGAGGCCGTCGAACGCAGCGAACTGACGCTGCGCGGCTATTACCGGCGCTATGCCGATGTCCTGGCCGGGCTCTCGCCTGGGCAATGCCCCAGACGGCAGACGGACTAGATCAATTCCGCCACAGGCGGAATGGCACCACCGGCCCCCTCCCCACCCGACCACCCATAGCAGCATACTTGGGGTTGTCGGTTGGGGGAGCGGGATGGTTCCAGCCAAACCTGAAAGGCCAAAGCCCGATCATTTGCACAGACTGGTCCAGCCGCTCAGAAACGGCCACGAGCAGAGCATCGACTTGGTCGGTGACGTTGCCTGCCTGTCAGCTTCGTCGAGTGTCCGCAGCACGCGGACCGTTGCCTCGGGCCGACGCGGACGCACAATCGTCGGTTCCTGCAGATAGGCATCGGAAGCCGTTGTCGATCGGAGCAGCTGGGCGCCGGGGCTCTCGGGATTGAGAGCATTGAAGAACGAGCGGAAGAACTGTTCCACCTCGACGAGTTCGATCCGGCCCCGGCTTGCCGGATCGGGCAGGAAATCCGCCTCCGGTGATGTGAGTGCTTTCACCAGCGAGTACGTAAACACGCCGTTTCCAGTATCAGCGGCGGCGCGCGGCTTGATGACGTAGCGGGTCTGTTCGCGCGCAACCTGTCCTGCCTTGCTTCCGAACATCAGTGTGGCGCTGGTCGCGCGTTCGGCAAGCTCCTGCTCGAGCCGACCTGGATCAAAGCGTGCTTCGATCTCCTGCTTGATCGGCGTGCGGCAGGCATCGAGTATGACCACCTTCTCCCCAGGCAGCTTCTCGAGCCGCTCGACGATGTCGATCCCGTGCAGGCTCTGATCGTAGAGATTGTCAGGTTCACGGCCCGGCGTTCTGGTTGGCGGGAACAGAAGGGCCGAGCGGTTGGCGCCATTGCGCAGGTCGACGAACCCATGGCCGGCGAAGAAGAACAGATATCGGTGCGCCACGTCGTCATCCCTGGCAGCGGTGCGTTCCAGTTCGTCGAGCACCTTCAGCAAGGTTTCACGGCGCGCGTCGTGAACGGTGACGAAGGGAAGCTTCGCAAGCTCCGCCGCCTCCGTCTTCTTCGCCGCGCTCGATGTCGACAGCAGCAAACGGATATCCGCATCGAAGAAGTCGGGCGCCGTGTCACTGGTCTTGTCGATGACGCGGCTTCGGTAGTCGTCGATGAACACCGACGCCAGGTCGATCGCATCGTTGTCAGGCGCGATCAGATTGAGCTTCGGGCTGCCATAATCGGAGACACCGACGAGGACGGCATGGAGATGGCGCTGCCGCGGCGGCGCAAGGGGGCCTGTCCAGACGATCGAATGACAGCCCTTCTCC
>CAZDNY010000249.1:0-568 GCA_964506885.1 uncultured Hyphomicrobiaceae bacterium
CCCGGCAATTCCAGCCCCTCGCTGGAAAATCGACAGTGAACAGCTAGCAGGGTAGCCACAACGCGTCAACGGATGCTCTGCTCAAAATGAGTTCGCGCGCGAAAAGGTCCGCTGAACCCATCGCGTGTGTCGCGCACGAGTTGTGAAGGACAAATAGCATTTGTTGAGAAAAATGAAGTGCCTGCAAGAGCCCGCTTGATGAGCTGCCGATCCAGGGCAGCCACCAGAACTTGAATTGCTGGCCCCAATCGATCCTGCTGCATCAGCGCAGCGAAACGCCATAATAGGCATTGTCGAGATGGCACAGGCTGACGCGCCATTCCACGACATTGCCGTCGAGGTCGTACATCAGCCGATCGAGCTTGAGCAGCGGCGTGCCCTCTTCGATGCCGAGTGCCTTCGCCTCGCGCCGTCCCGCGGAGACCGCCGACACGCGTTCGTCCCCCCGCGAGACGGTGATGCCGAAGTGCTTCTGGAAGTAATCGTAGAGTGTATTGGGAATGCGATCGAGCTTCTCCAGCCGCGCAAAGCGTGAAGCCGGCAGAACCAGCGTCTCGACAATGAATGG
>CAZDNY010000249.1:583-1719 GCA_964506885.1 uncultured Hyphomicrobiaceae bacterium
TCACGTGTGCGCACGCGCGAAATGCGTATGACGTCGCCCGCGGCGCCGAGACCGAGCTTGTTGCGCTCCGCCACCGTCGCCTTGCCGCGCTGCACGCGCGCCGAATTGGAATCCGGACCGATTGGCCGGCCGTCCTGATCGAACAGATTGAAAAAGCGAAACAGCATGTCGGATGGCGTGTGCTCGACGACGAATGTGCCGCGCCCCTGCCGCCGCACCAGAAGACCATCCGCAGCGAGACTGTCGAGGGCCTTGCGTGCGGTGCCTTGGCTGACCCCCATCTCGCGCGCCAGATCGAACTCGTTGGGAATGAGCTGACCGGGCCGCCACGTGCCAGAACTGATCCGTGCCACGAGCTGTTCGCGCACCTGAGCGTAGAGTGGCCGGCTGCCGATGGAAGAACGTGCCGTGGGTTCACGCGATGTTGACAAGGGTCATTTCTCCTGTTGCCGCCAAAAATTATATCTTATATAAGACCTCGTGTCAGCAGGGCCGATGACCGATGCATCCCGAAGGGTCGAGGATGCCGCCGGCCGTGCACCCAATAGGGAGACTGTCCGTGTCCAATCCGCATTTTCTTGTTCACAGCCCGAAGGATAACGTCGGTGTTGTCGTCGTCGAAGGCTTGAAGGCCGGCACCGAGATGCTGGGCGTCATCACCGAGAACGACACGACCATGACGCTCACCGCACGCCACGACATTCCGATCGGCCACAAGGTGGCGCTGAAGCCGCTCAAGTCCGGCGACACCATCATCAAGTACGGCGAGGACATCGGCCGCATGGTCGGCGACGCCGGTGAAGGCGAGCACGTCCACGTCCATAATCTCAAGACAAAGCGCTGGTGAGGGTGCCCCGATGGCTTCGAAGTATTCCAACATGACCTTCAAGGGCTACCGCCGCGCCAACGGCCGCGTCGGTGTCCGCAATCACGTCGTCATTCTCCCCGTCGACGATATCTCCAACGCCGCCTGCGAGGCGGTCGGCAACAACATCAAGGGTACGCTGGCCCTGCCGCATTCCTACGGCCGCCTGCAGTTCGGCGCTGACCTCGATCTCCACTTCCGCACGATGATCGGCACCGGCTCCAACCCCAATGTGGCGGCCGTGGTCGTCATCGGTATCGAGCCGGGCTGG
>CAZDNY010000249.1:1729-5601 GCA_964506885.1 uncultured Hyphomicrobiaceae bacterium
GTATCGTTGACGGCATCGCCGAAACCGGCAAGCCCGTCGCCGGGTTCTCCATCGAACAGAACGGCGATCTCAATACGATCCAGATGGCATCGCGCAAGGCCAAGGAGTTCGTGCACTACGCCACTGAACTGCAGCGCGAAGAATGCTCCATCTCCGAGCTTTGGGTCTCCACCAAGTGCGGCGAGAGTGACACCACCACCGGTCTCGGTTCCTGCCCGACCGTCGGCAACATGTACGACAAGCTGATCCCCGAGGGCATTTACGGCGTCTTCGGCGAGACGTCCGAGATCACCGGTGCGGAGCACATCTGCAAGGAGCGTGCGATCAATCCGGAGGTCGGCGAGCGCTGGTACAAGATGTGGAAGGCCTACCAGGACGACGTCATCGAGGCCAACAAGGTCGATGATCTTTCCGAAAGCCAGCCGACCAAGGGCAACATCGAGGGCGGCCTCACCACCATCGAGGAGAAGGCGCTCGGCAACCTGGAGAAAATCGGGCGGACCTCGCGTTATATCGATATCCTCGAGCCGGCCGAGGCGCCCAAGAAGGGAAAAGGCCTCTACTTCATGGATTCGTCCTCGGCCGCGGCCGAGTGTGTGACCCTGATGGCCGCTGGCGGATATGTCGTCCACACCTTCCCGACCGGTCAGGGCAATGTCGTCGGCAACCCGATCGTCCCGGTGATCAAGATCTCCGCCAATCCGCGCACCGTGCGCACCATGAGCGAGCACATCGACGTCGATGTCTCCGGCATCCTGCGCCGCGACATGACCATCGATCAGGCCGGCGACGCATTGATCGACATGATCGTGCGCACCGCCAACGGTCGCAACACGGCGGCAGAAGCGCTTGGTCATCGCGAGTTCGTGATGACAAAGCTTTACCGCAGCGCGTGATCCATCGGCGATTGGGGCGGCGGCAAGTATTGTCAACGCTGTCCCGAACGCGACATGATCGCTCGCCAAATAACAAGACGGCTTCGAGCCGCACGCAGGTGTAGGGTGCTGGGACTGGTTGGGCACGGCTGTGCCCGCCTGTTCCAAGCACCGTCAACAGAGCCCCCGGGAGGATAGCTCATGACCCTTTTCCGTCGAACCTTGATCGCCGCAGCCGGCACGTTGGCGCTTGCGGGCACAGCCTTCGCTGCAGAGTTTCCGTCGAAGTCCGTCGACTACATCATCCCCTTCGGACCGGGTGGCGAATCCGACATCACCGCGCGCCTTCAGCAGTCCTTCTTCAAGGACAAGTTCGGCCAGGATCTCGTCGTCTCCTACAAGCCCGGCGGCGGCGGTGCCGTGGGCTGGGCCGAACTCAACCGCCTCAACGGCGACGGCCACACGATCATGGGCGTCAACCTGCCCCACATCGTCCTGCAGCCCGCCCAAAAGGATGTCGGCTACAAGACCGATGAACTGAAGGTCGCCTACTGGTTCCACTACACGCCCGACGCGATCGTCGTGAAAGCCGACAGCCCCTTCAAGACGCTTGATGACCTCGTCAAGTTCGCCAAGGACAATCCCGGCAAGCTCGTGTTCTCCGGCTCGGGCAAGGGTTCGGCCAACCATCTGGCGCAGGTGCGCTTCGACAAGCTGGCCGGCATCAAGTCCACCTATGTCGCCTTCAAGGGAACGGGTGCCTCCAACACCGCGCTGCTCGGTGGCCAGGTGAATGCGTCATGGGGTTATACGACGAGCGGTGCCGCGCTTGGCGAGAAGGCGCGCGTCCTGGCCGTTGCCATGGAAAAGCGCCATCCCAAGTTCCCCGACGCGCCGACGTTCAAGGAACTGGGCTTTGACCTCGTGTCCGGCGCCTATCGCGGCATCGCGGTGCCGAAATCCACGCCCGACGACATCCGCGCCAAGCTCTCCGACATGATCGGCAAGATCAACGCCGACGAGAACTTCCAGAAGAAGATGCTCGACGGCGGCTTCGCGATGCTGGATGTGCCGGCCGACAAGAATGATGAATTCCTCAAGACGAAATCGGAGGAGTTCATCGCCGCTGCCAAGGAAGGCGGCATTCTCAAGTAGGCCGATCCGCCGATACACAATATGCGGGAGGGGCCACACGTCCCTTCCGCACCGGCGCCGCCAGCACCCTGGTTTCCTGCAACGCGCTGGATCCTCCCAGGCTGATCGAGGAGCCTTGCCGGCATGCTTCAGTCCCTGCTCGCAGCCCTGACGCCCGTGAACATCGCGCTGGCGCTTCTCGGCGTGACGGCCGGTGCAGCGATCGGCGCCATTCCCGGTCTGACGGCGACGATGGCGGTGGCCGTTCTCGTCCCGCTCACGTTCACGATGCCGCCGGAAAACGCGCTGATCCTAATGGGCGCGATCTATACCGGCGCGATCTATGGCGGCGCCTACGCGGCGATCCTGCTCAACACGCCCGGCACGCCATCGGCGATCGCCACCACACTCGACGGCTATCCGATGGCCAAGCGCGGCGACGGCGACCTCGCCATGACGGTTGCATGTCTGGCGAGCGTCACCGGTGGCCTCGTCGGCGCGATCGCACTTCTGACACTGGCGCCGCCACTGTCCGAGGTCGCGCTCTCGTTCGGTCCACCGGAATACTTCTGGCTGGCGATCTTTGGCCTGTCGCTCATCGCCGCTCTGTCTGAAGGCAGTCTCATCAAGGGACTGGCGGGAGGTGCCTTCGGCCTGCTGCTGTCGTGCGTCGGTGTTGCGGAAATTTCTGCCGACGTGCGTCTCACCTTCGGCTCGCAGACGCTGATCAGCGGGATCAATGTCGTCGCCGCCCTGATTGGCCTCTACTGCATTCCCGTACTCATCGACCTGGTCGCAACGCCCGAACGTCATCTCAAGATCGAGGCCGAGCAGCGCGGTTTCCGTCTCGGCGAAGCCGTGGGCCACATCTGGCGCGAGAAGGTGACACTGATCCGCTCGTCGGTGATCGGCACAATCGTTGGCATTTTGCCCGGCGCTGGTGGATCGGTCGCCGGTCTCGTCGCATACTCCGAAGCGCGCCGTACCGCGCGCGAGGGCCAGGAGTTCGGCAAGGGCGAACCAGCCGGCGTTATCGCCAGTGAATCCTCCAACAACGCGACAGTCGGCGGCGGCTTCATCCCGACGCTCGTGCTTGGCATTCCCGGAACGCCCCCCGATGCCGTCATCCTCGGTGCACTTCTCGTGCAGGGCCTGCGCACTGGCCCTGCATTGTTCAACGAGAAGGCCGCCATCGTCTACACCTTCATCTGGGGCTTGATCTTTGCCACCATCCTGATGCTGCCCGTCGGCCTCATGCTCGGCCGCTATGCCTACAAGAGCATCGTCGCGATGCCCAAGGCGCTGCTGGTCCCCGCCGTCGCCTTTATGACGATCATCGGCACCTATGCCATCCACAACAACATCTCCGACGTCGTCATCATGATCCTTTTGGGCGTCGTCGGCTGGATCCTCGGCCGCTTCGGCTATTCGGCGTCCCCCATCGTTTTGGGCTTGATCCTCGGCCCCATCGCCGAGCAGGGCTTCGTCCAGGCATGGACCATCGGCGTCGCCCGCGAGGATCTGTTCGGCATGTTCTTCGGCCGTCCCATCTCGCTGGGCATCATCCTGTTCACGGCGTTCTCGCTGTTGAGCCCGATCTTCCTCGACAAGTGGAAACGCAGGAGCCTGCGCAATGCGGAATGATGCAGCCACCGACTATGGCGGCGCCATCGTCGCCGTCCTGTTGATCGCCTTCGGCGCCTTTGCGATCTACGACACCACAACCTACGCCGATCCCGATTCGGCAGTCTTTCCGCGCACAGTGGCGATCGGGCTTGTCGCGGCATCCGCGCTCTACCTGATTGTCTGGCTGGTCGGTTACGCCGGTCCCGCGCTCGTCCATCCGCAGGGCTCATGGCCGCG
>CAZDNY010000250.1:0-5589 GCA_964506885.1 uncultured Hyphomicrobiaceae bacterium
GTTCGTTGCCGACCAAGCCGCAGATGGCTGCGAACGTCTCAATCATCACACGAGACCGAATTCACATGTATTGAGTAGAAGCCCAAGGAGCTTACGATGACACGCCAGACCGGCATTGATCGCCGTGATTTCATTGTCTCAGCCGCTGCCGCCGCCTCGGTCTTGAGTCTCGATGGGCGTATTGTTTTCGCCCAGAGCAAGGCCGAGGCAGATCTGATGGCGAAGGGTTTTTACACCTTCAAGGTCGGCGATATCGAGGTGACCACGGTTTCCGACGGAGAATGGCTGAAGCCCCACGATCCCGGTTTCATCAAGAACGCGACGGTGGATGAAACCAAGGCCGCGCTGGCCGCGGCCGGACTGCCGACTGACAATGTCAGGATCCCCTTCACGGTCACTGTCGTCAAAACCGGCGGCAAGACCATCATGTTCGATGCCGGCACCGGAGCCCAGCTGGCACCGACGGCGGGCAAGCTCGCCGCCAACATGGCCGCCGCGGGCATCGACCCCAAGAAGATCGACATGGTTGTCGTCACGCACTTCCACCCGGACCATATCTTCGGCCTGATGGAAAAGGACACCAACGCGCAGGTCTATCCCGATGCCGAGATCGTCGTGCCCAACGCCGAGTACGCCTTCTGGACCGACCCGGGGACCATCGCCAAGCTGCCCGAGCGCCGGCAGGGCCTAGCCAAGCGCATCCAGGCGACCATGCCCAAGTGGAGCAACCTGACGCGCATCGACGATGGCGCCGAAGTGGCGCCAGGCATCGTGGCTGTTGCTGCACACGGGCACACACCCGGTCACACGACCTATCTGGTCGGTTCCGGCAAGGACCAGCTCCTCGTTCTGGCCGACATCACCAATATCCCGGCATTGTTCGTCAAGAACCCCGGCTGGCATGCGGTTTTCGATTCCGATCCCCAGGCGGCCGAAGCGAGCCGTCGGCGCATGTTCGATCGCGTCATCGCCGACAAGGCCATCATGACCGGCTATCACTACGGCATGCCGGGCGCTGGCCGCATCGAAAAGGACGGCAATGGCTACGCCTTCGTGCCGCTCGCTTAGGCTCGGTTCACGGCCCCACGGGCGATGGAATGTGCGCCCGAGCAAGCCGGGTCTTGCTGATCGCCACGCGCTGACCGCCGCCCGCTGCGACCTGCCCGGCGCGGAACCTGGGTGTCGCGGAGCCACGCCGGCGTGGCGACGCCACCTCGTGATCATGCTCAAGCAACCCGCCGCCGGCCGCGTCAAGACACGTCTGGCGCGCGAGGTTGGCGTCGTCGCCGCGACCGCATTCTATCGCCACGCCAGTGCGGCGATGGTCGCGCGCCTGGGCGGCGATCCGCGCTGGGTAACGCACCTTGCCATCACGCCGGACACCGCGACCCGCACGAACCATTGGCCCATTCACCTGCAACGGCGTCCGCAGGGGGCGGGTGATCTGGGCCGGCGCATGCAGTCCCTGTTCGACCGTATGCCGCCTGGACCGGTGCTGATCGTCGGCTCGGACATTCCGGCCGTCCGTCCCGCCGATGTGGCTGCCGCATTCGCAGCCCTCGGCCGTGCCGACGCCGTTCTGGGACCCGCCACCGATGGCGGTTATTGGCTGGTCGGTGAGCGGCGCATGCCGCGGCCACTGCCTGCGTTCTCGGGCGTGAGGTGGTCGTGCGAAACGACACTTTCCGACACTGTGGCCAACTTCTCCGGTCGTCGCGTCGCGCTCGTCCGCGAGGTGGCCGACGTCGACTCGGCGGCGGATCTGCAGGCTTCGAACACGCTCGGCGCACGCCGCATTCATCCCCCGTCGTAAACGTGTTTTCAGCCGGCGCACGACACATCGGCGCCCAAGGCGCGCGATCAGATCGGCTGTTATTCGCGC
This sequence comes from uncultured Hyphomicrobiaceae bacterium, assembly GCA_964506885.1. Classification (GTDB taxonomy): domain Bacteria; phylum Pseudomonadota; class Alphaproteobacteria; order Rhizobiales; family Hyphomicrobiaceae; genus JAEUMD01. The sequence continues at coordinate 1,883 of CAZDNY010000250.1, forward strand.
ACGGTCTCATCTGGCGGCGGCGTATTGTGGTTATACCCCGCCACGCCGTCGATGATTTCGATCTGGCCGGGATTCTCGATCGTGATCATCGGGCCGTTGCGCCGTTCGATCCAACCGCGCATGCGCACCTGGCGTCCTTCGAGGTCGAGCAGCGATGCGGCCCACGCGGGATGCGCGCGCGAAACACCCGGTGGCACCGAAGCCGAGAAATCCGTACGCCAGTTGCCGCCGAAGTTGAGATAGATCCAGCCGCTTCTGGCGCGCTGCGACGCCCTCACCTCCCCCGCGACCAGTTGATACGTCCCGCGCAGTGCAAGCAGTGCGCGTGTATGCGCGGCTGAACGCACCCGATAGACCGGATTGGACCACAGCCCGCGCCGCGCAACCCGCGCGCGCTTTTCCGCAGCAACGAGTGCATTGAGGCAAGCGAAGTTGCCCGCAATGCCGTAAGCGCGCGCGTGCCCGGCAGCCAGTAAAGCCCCTTGCAGCCAAACCGTCTCCTTGCCCGGAGCTGTGGCGAAGACGTGCGCCAGCAGCCGGTCGTAGCGGTCGCGCTGCCGCCCGGAGAATGACAGCCGGACACTGCGCCCTTTGACGAGAGCGGCAAGTGCCTCGCGGGCATCGACAGCCGGTTGCCAAGCCTCGCGATCATCATCCGCCTGCGCTACCGCCGTCGTTCGCCCAGCTCGAACCATGTTCGTCGCCATCGCCGGGTCGTGAGCACCGGTCCCGCCCCTATTGGCGATGCTGGTTGCCGCATCGAGGACGCTGGGCGCCAGCGCACCGATGAGCCGCACCTGCGTGTCGTTGTCCAAAAGCAGCGTCGCCCCGTCGATGACGCGCACCACCGCACGTGGGCCCGACCGTTGCGAAAGTGCGCATGCCGCGCTCGTCCCGACGTCATTCGCCGCGTTGTCCGCCTCGTGGGCTGCAGCCGGGAGCGCAGAGCCAAGCATTCCGGCCAGTGCCAGAACTCGAGCTGCGGCGGGGCGGCGTCGCCACGCCGGTCGTGGTCTGTTCGAGTGTCGTTGCGCCATGCACTGTTCGTCGTCTTGCCTGTCGCCTACGTTGTGCTTGTTGAAAGGCATAGCGCAAGAATCGGTGGCGCGTCGACGCCGTGCCGCTGGCCGCGAGCGCCTGCATTGCAATCTGAAGCCGGCAGGTCCGCACTCCAGGTCCCGACCGCCGAGATGAAAGCTGCAGAACTCTCAACGACAGCGCAAATCAGACATTAAGCCAAAGTTCTGGCGCTGGCCCAGAATCCGGTAGAGTGACATGACGAAGCTCGGACCTCTTCTAGGCGAGCAGGAAGTGGTCCGCCGTCAGGCTCTGCAGGGAGATGCCGGTCAACGTCAGCGATTGCGCTGTGTCGATGGTGATGATGGTGCTCTGGTTGATTTCGCTTGCCGCCGCCAGCAACGCCGCAAAATCCGCAAATCCGGCATCGCTGAGATCGATGAGATCGTGGCTGCCGGCGGTTCCGATGTCGAAATCGACAACCGTGTCATGACCGAAGCCGGTGCGGAACGCGAACGTATCGTTGCCACTGCCGCCCTGCAGAATATCGTCTGCCGAACTGGCGACCACGGTGTCGTTGCCGGCACCCGCATCGATCAGCTCGACGCCTGAAACCGCAACGCCGCTGAGATCGAGAATGTCGTCGCCCGACGTAAGCGCGATCTTGTCATTGCCGCTGCCCATGTCGATCGCTTCGATTCCGGTGAGGCCGGAAGCAAGGCCGAGCGTATCGTTCCAGGCGCTGCCGAGGATGGTGTCGGTGCCATCCCCGCCGTCGAAGATGTCGAAGCCTTCCGGATTGCCCAGGATGGTGAAGGTGTCATCGCCTGCGCCGCCGGAGAGTATGTCATCGCCTGCATTGCCGCGGATCGTGTCGTTGCCGGCCGATCCCGTCACCGTGTCATTGCCGGCCCCCGCGTCGATCAGTTCGACGCCTGAAACCGCAACGCCGCTGAGATCGAGAATGTCGTCGCCCGACGTGAGCTTGATCTTGTCATTGCCGCTGCCCATGTCGATCGCTTCGATTCCGGTGAGGCCGGAAGCAAGGCCGAGCGTATCGTTCCAGGCGCTGCCGAGGATGGTGTCGGTGCCATCCCCGCCGTCGAAGATGTCGAAGCCTTCCGGATTGCCCAGGATGGTGAAGGTGTCATCGCCTGCGCCGCCGGAGAGTATGTCATCGCCTGCATTGCCGCGGATCGTGTCGTTGCCGGCCGATCCCGTCACCGTGTCATTGCCGGCACCCGCATCGATCAGTTCGATACCGGTGACGATGATGCCGGATAGGTCCAACACATCGTTGCTGCCGGTGAGCGCGATCTTGTCATTGCCGGTACCCATGTCGATCACCTCGATTCCATCGAGGTTGCCGGCCATATGGACGAGCCCCAGCGTATCGTTCCAGGGGCTGCCGAGGATGACGTCCGTGCCCTCCCCGCCCTGGATGAACTCGAAGCCCTGGCCATTGCCCATGGTCGCGAAGGTGTCGTTGCCGCTGCCGCCGATGAAGACGTCGTCGCCAGCCGTTCCCGCGAATGTCTGGTCGGGATCGGCCGCCGCTTCGCCCACGCTGAGCACAAAGCTGGTTTCCGACAGGACGAAGCCATCATAGGCCTCCACACGGATGTCCAGCGTCTCGCTCGTACCGGCCGGTGCCGTTCCGCTGAAGGTGAACGCGGCATGATTGAAAGTCAGCCACGCGGGAAGATCCGATCCATCGGCCAGACTCGCGAAATAGGACAGAAAATCACCGTCCGGATCGGTGAACAGATCGTGCGGCAAGGTGAACGTGAATGCTTCGCCCGCGATCGCCGACTGGTCGTCCAGTGCCGTTGCCAGGACCGGCGCGGCGTTGGCGACGATCGACATGTCGGCCATTGCGGTGGCCGTGGCACCTTGCGAATCGACGACCGTGTAGCGGAACGTGAGCGGCCCCTCGTAGCCTGCGGGCAGATCGAATGCGATATTGCCTTCCGCCGTGATCGAAGCGCTGCCGACGCTCACGTCGAAGACGGACTGCACGCTCAGCGTTCCGCCCGAAGGATCGATGTCGTTGGCGAGCAGCACGTCCGCGGGGAGCACATTGTCGATGCCGCCATAGACGAGCTGCGTATCGTTGTGGGCTTCCGGCGGCAGGTGGCCGACGATGGTCGCCGACTGCGCCAGCATGTCGATCTCGGCCGCATTCCACACCGTGCCGTCATCGAACGCGATCTGCTCGATGGTCATGCCGCCGGCCCCGAACGCGTCGGCGATCGTGATTTGCCCGCCGCCGCGCAGCACGAGGACGAGATCGTTTGCGGCCGCGCCGAGCCGGATCGCGCTGAGATCATCGGGCGTGATGTCCTGGAACAAGCGCAGCATGTCGACGTCGTTGGCGCCGGTTCCGGTCTCGATGATGACATCGTTGCCGTCGCCGCGCACGTAGGTATAGGTATCGCTGCCCTCGCCGCCGATCAGGGTGTCATTGCCAAAGTCACCGTAAAGCGTGTCGTTGCCGTCCAGTCCGCTCAGCGTATTGGCGTCGACGTTTCCGACGATCCGGTTCGCAAGCCCGTTGCCGCTGCCCGCCAGCGCGCCCTCAGCCAGCGTCAGGTTCTCCACATGGTCGCCGAGCGTATAGTCGACAGTGGTGACAACCGTATCCAGCCCTTCATTTTCGGCTTCGCTGACCACATCGCCTGCGTTGTCGA
>CAZDNY010000251.1:0-2410 GCA_964506885.1 uncultured Hyphomicrobiaceae bacterium
ACGAGCGCGGGGAGGAACGCGCTCGAGAGCATAACCGCCCGCCCGGCCAGCCACAGCCCGAAGAGCACGACCAGTGGCCGCCCTGAAAGCGGCGTCGCACTCGTCCAGTTCGGCACCGCCGTCAGAAGGAAGCCGGCGACGGCCGCCATCGCGAAACCGAACACCATCTCGTGTGCGTGCCAGACATGGGGCGGTCCGGAGATGCTGATCCAGGTGAGGGAGGCGTTGGCCGCATGAATGCCGATCCATGCCAGCCACAGCGCCATCGCCAAGGCAGCGTAGATGGCCGCACCGAGGAAGAAGGGCCGGAACCCGTAGGAGAAGAATGAGTGCCCCCAGATGCGCTCCAGCAAACTGGCGCGCGCTAGCTCCGCGGGACCACCCGCGGCGTCCGTGCTGGCTGTCATTTTGCGGTCTTTTCCTGCCATGTCTGCACCAAACCGGAATGCGTGCGCGCCGTGATCCGGGCGTCGGGCATGCTCGTCGCGACGCGGCTGATCGCATCGGACGGCGCCAGGAACAAGGCCGTCGACAAAGCGTCGGCCCAGGTCGCCGATGGATGCCGGACCGACACCGAATGCCAGTAGCGTGGCGTCGTTCCCGTGTGTGGATCGATGATGTGGGCGATACCCTTCTGCGCGCACGGCACGAGGCTGTCGGCTGAAGACGTCGCGATCGCGCCGGATCGCAGCTCCGCGATCTCGGCGCCGTCGGCCAGACCGAGCCGCCATGGCACATCGTGCCCCGCGCCGTCGGACAGGGCGCGCGTTTCGCCCATGTCCACCAGCGCATGACGATAGCCGGCCCGGCGCAGAAGATCGGCGACGCAATCGGTTATGTAACCCTGCGCGATACCGTTGAGCGTCAAAGCTCCGCCCTCGGGTAGCACGATTTCTTCGCGCCCGAGGTGGACATCGCGGAAGCGGTGTGCCAGCTGCCGGCGCTCGCAAGCCGACGCCCGGATCCGCCAGATCGCTTCCACGCCGGGGTCGAACAATCCGCCGCTGAGATCGTGAACACGTCGTGCAATGTGCAGAACCTGCAACAGCTCCGGCGAAGGCGCCCGCAGCCGACCGTCGCGATTGAGCACGCTAACTTCCGAATCGGATCTGTAGAGCGAGAAGATCTGTTCCAGCCGCTCAACTTCCAGGAGCGCCATGGCGACATGCCGATCGGCCTGCCGCGCGGGCACGCCGGTAAAGACGAGACGTGCATCAGCTCCCAGAGCCGTGCCCGTCCAGGTCGATGAGGCCGCCGCCGCAGCAGCACTCATTGCACGAACGCCTGGCAGAAGGGGCAGCGCCGACGTCGCCGCCAGAAGCGTCAAGGCGCGCCGCCGCGTCAGCTTGCAGTTACTCATGCGCCGCCTCCTTCGATGGGGGTGCCCGGCCAGCCGCCGGCCCGCCAGCGGTTGCGGCAGAAGCGGGTTGCGTGCGTTCGCCGCCACGCCGCTGCGCGCGCTGTTTCAAGGGAAGGCATGTGGTCGCATCGTAGTAGTTGGCCTGGCATTTCAGGCAGTAGATGCACTCGTTGGGATTGATCTGCCCGAGCGAATTGATCGCCTGTACCGTGCAGCGTGTCGCGCAGATGCGGCATTCGCGGCCACACTGCGGCCGGCGTTTCAGCCAGTCGAAGATCTTCAACTTCGCCGGGATCGCGAGACCCGCCCCCAGCGGGCACACATAGCGGCAGTAGAAGCGCTCGATGAACAGGCCCGCCCCGAGCAGCGCCAGAGCATAGGCCACATAAGGCCACGGGCGCATGAAATGCAGCGCGACGGATGTCTTGAACGGCTCCACCTCCGCCAGTCGGAACGCATCGGTCACCGATTGGAACGACAGCCCCAGGATCACCAGGAACAGCGTGTATTTGATCGGCCACAAGCGCTCGTGCACGGGCCAGGGAATTTCGATCTGACGGATACCCAGCCGGCGCGCGCCCTGGTTCAGAAGCTCTTGCAGGGCGCCGAACGGACACAGCCAGCCGCAGAACACGCCGCGTCCCCAGAACAGCAGTGCAAGCGCCAGAAAACTCCACAGGATGAATACCATCGGGTCGAGCAGAAACTGCTCCCACCGGAACCCTGTCAGCACCGCGTGCGTAAACGTGACGACGTTGACCACCGACAATTGCGTCCCCGCGTAGATGCCGAGGAAACCGACGGTCACGATCAGGAACGCCAGCCGCGTCTTCCGGTAGAGTTCGGTGTTGCGCACGATCAGGTCATGGAAGAACAGCACGCCCGTCAGCACGATCAGCATGGTGATGAGGATCGCAACCTCGCCGCGCCGCTGGTACCAGATCTCGCGCCACAATTCGTCGTCCGGGGCGATGCCCGCACCAACCGCCGCGGGTGTCGCCGCTGCTGGTGGACGCGACACATAGGTGGCCGGGACCGTGTAGTCGAGCG
>CAZDNY010000251.1:2420-2677 GCA_964506885.1 uncultured Hyphomicrobiaceae bacterium
ATAGAACCGCTGCACCGCGCGGTCTACCTCGACCGCCAGCCGCACCGGGCCATCCGCGGCTGTCGCGACGATCAGCTCGATCCGCCAGGGCGCTGTTGGATCAAAGCCGCTGCGCGCAGGCACGCGAAACACCCCGATTTCACGCAACTCCGGCGCGCCGTCTGCCTGGATGCGCTCGACCAGGGTGTGGTCGGTCTTCGTGAACGTGATGGTGTGACGGCCCTGGATCAGGCGAAAGCGGTCGAAGCGTCCATCCT
>CAZDNY010000251.1:2712-5584 GCA_964506885.1 uncultured Hyphomicrobiaceae bacterium
GAAGGAATAAAGGCCGCTGGCCGCAACCAGGATCGTGTGCTCGTCGGCTCCCAGTCCCGCGCTCAGGCTTTCGTAGGCGCGCCGTCCAAGCAGGTTCTGCCCGATCGTTGGTGGCGTCAGCAGCGCGGTGTAGAGCGATATGAAGAGCGCGTCCGCGTTAGCACCATTTTCCCCCGCGTTGTCGCCGTCGAGGCCCGGCACGTCGCGTCGAACGAAGCGCTTGTGCGCGATCGCCCCTTCATCGATCAGTTGCTGCCATGTCCGCTCATCGAAGCCCGACCGGACGATGTGTGCACCCTGTTTTCCGCCGCCCAGCAGTCCGGACGCGCCCGCGACGGCACGGGCCGATCGCAGGACGGCATCCTTCATCACGGCGCTGGAGACTGTCGCGCCGACGACGTGATCGGGCCCGTCGCGTTTTCGCTCCGCGTCCTGGGCGCGCAGCGAACGCGTGATATCGAGGCCCTTCAGTGAGGACACGAATTTCGTCAACTGCTCTGGGGCCACACCGATCACGAGGATCGGTTCCTCGTGGCGTGCGAGCACGGCGCCCGTCACGCGCCCCTGCGGCGAGAGCCCGACGTGAATGTCGAGCGGCCGCCCGCCATATCCGAGCGTTCCCGACACGGCATACGTCGAGAAGATATGACCGACGAGAGCATCGCCCCGCATCACTTTTGCGGCGGGAACGTCGCCGTCGAGGGCAACCACGTTCAGTCCGCCAGCATCGGTTGCCAGAAGTTCAGCCGCCTGTGCTGCGCTGAACTGCGTCACATCTGTCGACGGCTGTTGCCCGGCCAGCACTGGCCCGACTGCGGAAAGTCCTGCCAGCAGAATGACGATGGCGAGCAGTGCAGCGCGGCAAGCGACGCCCATGCCCACACCCTCGCCCGCTATCCGCCCGAGGACATTCGGTACGCTAAGAGTCTGTCGCGCCGTTTGCTCTGGCATGAGTTGCTGTCGTTTCCTTCGATGCTGTTCCATGTCAGGATGCGACAGGCGGCGCTCGTTCAGCTTAACAAAAGTCAAGATACCCTGGCGCACATATTCCTACGCTCTGACCGTCTCGAAGGACGGAGGATCGTCATGAAGTTCATTTATCAATCGACCGGGTTGATTGGTGCCACAGGTGTGGCGCTACTGCTCGCCCTGGGTTCCGTGCCGGCGCATGCCCAGGACAAGCCACCGCCGGCAGAGCTCAAGAAACATGAGACGACGCCGGGTGATCGATACGAGCCCGAGCTAAACGTTCTGAAGGAACAGTCGATGGAGGCACCGGGTTCCAAGCCCGGCGTTCCATCGCTGACCCCCGATCAATGGGCGACGGCCAACAAGATCTATTTCGAGCGTTGCGCCGGTTGCCACGGCGTTTTGCGCAAGGGCGCGACGGGAAAGGCGCTCACGCCCGACCTGACGCAGAAACTCGGCTTCGATTACTTGCGCGACTTCATCACCTACGGCTCGCCTGCCGGTATGCCCAACTGGGGAACGTCGGGAGAGTTGAACAAAGAGCAGATCGAATTGATGGCGAAGTATCTGCTCAACGATCCCTCGGCGCCGCCCGAGTTCGGCATGGATAAGATCAAGGCCTCTTGGAACTTGATCATACCGGTCGAGAAACGCCCGAAGACGAAGCAGAACGACATCGACATCGATAATCTCTTCTCGGTCACGTTGCGCGACACCGGCGAAGTGGCCCTTATCGATGGCAAGTCCAAGAAGATCGCGACCATCATCAAGACCGGATACGCGGTACACATCTCGCGTATTTCCGCATCAGGCCGCTATCTCTTCGCGATCGGCCGGGATGCCAAGGTCGACCTTATCGATCTTTACATGGATCCGCCCACCAAAGTCGCCGAGATCAAGATCGGCAGTGAGGCGCGTTCGGTTGAAACCTCCAAGGCAAAGGGCTGGGAGGACAAGTACGCCATCGGTGGTGCCTATTGGCCGCCGCAGTATGTCATCATGGACGGCAATACGCTGGAGCCGCTCAAAGTGGTTTCGACCCGAGGCATGACCTACGACACGCAGGTATATCATCCCGAGCCGCGCGTCGCCTCGATCGTCGCCTCGCACTACAAGCCGGAGTTCATTGTCAATGTGAAGGAGACGGGCCAGATCCTTCTGGTCAACTACTCTGACATCAAGAACCTGACAGTGACCGCGATTGAAGCCGAGCGTTTCCTGCATGACGGCGGTTTCGATGCGTCCAAGCGGTATTTCCTCGTCGCGGCTAATGCACGTGATCGTGTAGCGATCGTCGACACCAAGGAAAGTAAGCTCGTTGACGTGATCAACTCCGGCGGCGTCAAGCCGCATCCCGGCCGGGGTGCCAATATCAACCATCCCAAGTACGGTCCGGTCTGGGTGACGAGCCATCTGGGTGACGAGACCGTGTCCTTCATCGGCACCGATCCCGAAGGTCACAAGGACAACGCGTGGAAGGTTGTTCAGACGGTCCAGGGGCAGGGCGGCGGATCGCTCTTCGTCAAGAGCCATCCCAAATCAGAGCACCTATATGTCGACACGCCGCTGAATCCGGAAGCTGAGTTCTCGTCATCGGTGGCCGTCTTCAATATTGCCGATCTTGCTGGTGAGAAGCCCAAGTACAAGACGCTCCCGATAGGCGAGTGGTCCGGCATTTCCGAAGGTCAGCGCCGCGTGGTGCAGGGCGAGTTCAACCGCGAAGGTGACGAGATCTGGTTCTCGGTCTGGAACGCGAAGGATCAGGAATCGGCCATCGTTGTCGTCGATGACAAGACGCTGGAGAAGAAGGCGGTGATCAAGGACAAGCGCCTTGTTACGCCGACCGGCAAGTTCAACGTCTTCAATACGCGCAATGACGTCTACTGAGATCCGGACGCATTGA
>CAZDNY010000252.1:0-5461 GCA_964506885.1 uncultured Hyphomicrobiaceae bacterium
GGGCGCCGCGTGCTGGGGGCCATGGCCCGTGTCGGTTCCACCTGGATCACCAACATTCATCAAGGTGCGGCAGCCACAGCCATTGCCGACGACGAGGACAACGGCATGGCCGGATTGGCGCTGGCGGCCGCCGAAGCGATCGGCGTCGATTACGCGGGTGTCGATCTGATTGCCGATGCGGAGGGCCATCTCAACGTGCTGGAGATCACCTCCAATCCTGCCTGGACGGGTCTGCAGTCGGTCACCGACGTCACCATCGCCTGGACGCTCGCTGAAGACTTCCTCGCCGCCGTGCGCGCCACGGCGAAGGCCTGACCGCGGCCATGACTGCACTCTCCCCCGAAACAGTCTCCGGCCTCTTCCTCGATGCCTGCAAGGCTGAACTCGGCGCGCTCAAACCCGGCAACGTTCACGTCCACGCTCCCGGTCACGGCATGGAAATCAGTCACTTCGAAGCCGCCGCCGAAGCCGCAGCTCCCGTGATCGCCATGCCCGGTCTTTCACTGGGCATGCGCATCCAGATGGCGGTGAGCAACTCCATGGAGGCCGCCCAATGCAATACCAACCTCGGCATCATCCTGCTGTGCGCGCCGCTGGCTGCCGCCGCGCTGCGCCCCGAAGACGTTGCACTGCGCGAGCGTCTCAAACTGGTCCTGGCCGAATTGACGCCGCGTGACGCCGGCTATGTCTACGCCGCCATCCGCCGGGCCAATCCGGGGGGGCTCGGCAAATCGGACGAGGCCGACGTCGCAGACAGCCCGACGATCCCGCTCATCGAGGCGATGGAGATTGCCGCCCCGCGCGACCGGATTGCCGCCAACTATGTCTCGGGCTTTGCCGACATTTTTGACGACCACGTGCCACTGCTGATGCGCTTAAGGCAGGGCACCGATCCAGCCCCCTGCCCCGAAGATGCGGTGGCCACGCTCTATATGTCCCTGCTGGCGCGCTTTCCCGACAGCCACATCCGCCGCAAGTTCGGGATGGAGACGGCCGCTCATGTGCAGCGTCTGGCCCGGGCCGCACGGTCGAGCTGGACCCCCTGTGTCAGGCCGGAAACCCACCGCGATCTGCTGGCGCTGGACCGATTGCTCAAAACCGAGGGGTGGAACCCGGGTACAACCGCCGATTTCGTGGTCGCGACCGTGCTGGCGGCGGAAATCGAGCGCCTCGATCACCACTAAACGCTTGTCTCAGGGCGGTTCCTCGCGTTATTTAGCGCCGGTGCTCAGCGCCGCTATCTGGCGAACCGGTTCGGTGGGAAACGACCACCGTTCGCTGACAACTGGGATAGCTCGGAACGAGCGGGTGTGGTCCGTGGTGAAGGCCCTATCGTGGCCGGACCGCTCCCAGTGGTTATTTTTCAATCGGAGGAAACCCAGGCATGGCCAAGATCAACAAGGTTTGCGTCGGTGAATCGCTCGTCGGTGACGGCAACGAAGTCGCCCACATCGATCTTCTCATCGGTCCGCGCGGCTCGGCTGCCGAGGCAGCGTTCTGCAACTCGCTGACGAACAACAAGGACGGCTTCACGTCGCTGCTGGCCGTTATCGCGCCGAACCTTCCGTGCAAGCCCAACACCGTCATGTTCAACAAGGTCACCATCAAGGACGCCCGCCAGGCTGTCCAGATGTTCGGCCCGGCCCAGTACGGCGTCGCGAAGGCCGTTCAGGACTCGGTTGCCGAAGGCGTGATCCCGGCTGACGAGGCCGACGACCTGTACGTCTGCGTTGGCGTGTTCATCCACTGGGAAGCCGCCGACGACGCCAAGATCCAGGACTTCAACTACCGCGCCACCAAGGAAGCCATCGCCCGCGCCGTCGCCGGCAAGCCGACGGCTGCCGAGGCGACCGCTCAGCGCAACTCGGCCGAGCATCCGTTCGCGTCGAAGTCTTGAAGCGGAAACCATCCTGGGCAGGAACAACACGATAAAGCCCCACCTATGAAGGGGGGTCTGCTACAGCGATTGGGCAAACTGCTTTCTGGCCGCTGGGGCGGCTGACAAGGCCAGACGGGTTCGAGGTTGCTTAAGACACCTCTCCTACCCGCGCCCCAATCATGAGCCTGAAACCTGCTTAGAGGCCGGCGATCTCAACGAGGTCGCCGGCCTTTAGCGTTCCGGCATGCAGAGCGGTTGCGACGAGTGCCGCATCGGCACCTGCTGCGGCGAGACTTGCGAGATCGTGCCGGTCACGAACGCCGCCGGCTGCGGACACCGCGGTTGCCGGCGCCATCGCCTTGACCGTTTGCACACGCGCCAGATCCGGCCCGGCGCGCTCACCAACGGCAGCAGCTACGGCAGCGAGCGTCATGGCGATCACGCGGCCCGGCCAAAGCTGCGGACGCTCCAAGAGCTGGCGCGGGCCGAGGAACGTCTCGCCCCTGAAATCGAGCGACAGAATGATGCGCTCCCCGAAGCGCGCGCGCAGGCGTTCGTACTCGGCAATCTTGACGAGCGTCTCCGATCCGATCACGACCTTGACGCGTGCCATCGCCAGCACAGCCTGGACACCGCGATGCTCGAACGCGCCATTGTCGAGCCAGATTTCCAAACCGGGAAAGGCCTGACTGAGCGCATGCAGCGTCTGCAGGTCGGGCGTGCCGTACATGATGCCGTCGAGATCGGCGATGTAGAGCGTCTTGAAGGGATAGATGCGCAAAAGACCTTCAACGACGCCACCCGGATCGGGGTGTGCTGCCAGCGGCGTGGCAAGTGGTCGATATGCGGAACGCTCGCCGCCGCGCGCATGCACGACGATGCCGTTTTTTACGTCAAGTACTGGAATAACTTGCATTCGGCTAACCTACGGCAAAGCCTTCAGAACGAAAATCTGCTTTCTACATCACCCGTTCGTCGAAGCAGCGAGTTGGAGCCATCACATGAAGTCGCCACCTTCTGGCCATGCCGCAAATCAACGCATTGCCGCTCAATCCTCCCGGTCAAGAAGTCTCGCGCAAACCGCCGCCCTTGCATAAGGCCCCGGGGCGCTCGCTCATCGTCAGGTCAGCTCGACCGACCCGGGCGCTAACCTGTGCCAATTCGAAAATGAAAAGTTCTGCATGACAATAACAGCCGGATTGGATGTTGGCGGGGCTCATCTCAAGCTCGCCCTCGTGGGACACGAGGCGATCATCGCCGTGGAGCAGTTCGCCTGCCCGCTTTGGCAAGGCATCGGCAAGCTCGATGCTGCGCTGAACGCGGCCAAGCCGCTGCTGGATCGGGCCACGCGGATCGGCATCACCATGACCGGCGAGTTGTCAGATCTGTTCGACAGTCGTCAGGAGGGCGTGTGCGAACTGGTCGAATGGCTGTCGTGGGAGCTGGGCGATCAAATCCGATTCTGGCAGGGGCTGCGCGGCTTCGGCACGGCGGACTGCGCCATCGAACATCATATGGATGTCGGCTCGACCAACTTCCTTGCGACGGCAACCCTCGTCGGCGAACTGGTGCGTGATGCCATGCTCGTGGATTTCGGCTCGACGACGGTCGATGTCGTTCCCGTAATCGATGGCAAACCCGCACCGCAGGGATTGACCGACGCCGAGCGACAGGCGAACGGCGAACTGGTCTACACCGGGTATACGCGCACTGCCGTCATGGGTGTCACGCAAGACGCGCTCTTCAAGGGGCGATGGGTCGGCATCGCCCGCGAGCACCTCGCCAACATGGCGGATGTGCGCCGCGTCCTCGGCGAACTCGACCCGGTGGTGGACCTTCATGCGACTGCCGACGGGCGAGGCAAATCGGTCGACGAAAGCACGCAGCGGCTTGCACGTATGCTTGGACGCGATGCGTCCGACGGCAGCGCCGCAGACTGGCACGTCAGCGCGCGCCATATTGCCGAATGCCAGATGCGCTCGATCCAAGACGGATTGTTCACCGTCCTGTCACGGCATCCGCAACTTTCGGGGCGCGCGCTGGTGTGTGCCGGGATCGGTGCGGACGTCGTCAGCGTGCTTGGGTCGCGCCTGGGTCTGCAGCCCATCGCCTTTGGCGACCTGGTGGGCGCGACGGGGCGGCTTTCTCTCAGTGCGACGCATTCGGCGCCGGCTACGGCGGTGGCGCTGCTTCTGGACAAGGATGCGCGCGCCGCATGAGCCGGCGGCAGGCACGTTGATTGCGCTCAGAAGGCCTGCCGAACCTGCATCTTCATGGGCGCTCCGAGATGATCTGCGCGAATGTCTCGGGGTCCGCATTGCCGCCCGAGAGGACAACTCCCACAGAACCACCCGCCGATGCTACACGGCCGGCGAGCAGCGCGGCCAGGGCGGCGGCACCACCGGGTTCGACCACGAGTTTGAGTTCGGCAAAGGCGAAGCGCACGGCAGCGCGAATTTCTGCGTCTGTGACGGTGACCGCACCGGCAAAGTACCGGCGGCCGATGGTGAATGTGAGGTCGCCAGGCGAGGCCGCCATCAGGGCGTCGGCAATCGATCCGGAGGCGTGCTCGTTCTTCTCGATGCGGCCGCTCGAGAGCGAGCGCGCGAAATCATCGAAGCCTTCGGGCTCGACGATGACGATTTTCGATGCGGGAAAGATATGGCTCATTGCGATCGCCACGCCTGAGGCCAGACCGCCGCCTGAACAGGGAACGATGACGGTGTCGAGCGTCCGGCCCATGGCGGCTGCATCCTGAGCCATTTCGAGCCCGACCGTGCCTTGGCCCGCGATGACGCCGGCGTCGTTGAAGGGATGAACGAATTCGGCCACACGCTCCTCGGCCAGTGCCCGCGCGATGGCTTCGCGGTCCTCATGCACGCGATCATAAAGAACCACCTCAGCGCCAAACGCGCGCGTGCGATCGATCTTGAGACGCGGCGCGTCCGACGGCATGACGATCGCCGAGGCAAGGCCGAGCAGCGTTGCGGCGTGGGCGACACCTTGCGCATGGTTGCCCGACGAACAGGCGACGACACCGCCGGGAAAGCGGTTGCGGTCAAGCATGGAGATGCGATTGAAGGCGCCGCGGAACTTGAAGGCGCCGACGCGCTGCAGCGTTTCGGGCTTGATGAGGACGTGTGCGCCCACTTGGGCGTCGAGTGTGGGGTGGTTCAACAGGGGCGTGCGTACGGCATGCCCGGCAAGGCGCGCGGCGGCGGCACGCACGTCCTCGAAGGTCGGCACGTCCGGCGCTTGCTTTGACATCGGGTCACTCCTCGAGGCAGCCTGCGATTTCCGCGCAAGACAAAGGCCGGTCCAGAAGGACCGGCCTTGCGCAATCTAGCAGATCGCGGCGCGTGCTACTTCAGCGGCTCGACCGGCCGCTCGCCGCCGAATTTCACCTTCAAGCTGGCGGAAAAAATATCAGCCTGGGCTTCCGTGTGGCCTTCGTAGGTAAGGCCCGAAACAGTCCCAACCCGCTCAAAGTCACCGTTCTCGATGAAGACGTGCGTGTAGGCGAAGTCTGCACTCATGTTTTGGGTCAGCTGCACCGATGCGCCAGCCGACAGCCAAACGCGG
>CAZDNY010000253.1:0-5452 GCA_964506885.1 uncultured Hyphomicrobiaceae bacterium
CGCCTTTGCCACAATCGGACATCAAAGTCCGGGCAAACCCGCGCGCGCCGCTGCGTTTGCTGACGTGCTGGCCGGCCCAACATAGTCGCCCGGTCGCCTCTGCGAGCGTTCCAACATCGCGGATCCGGCATCACCCATCGGACCAGCCACCTTGGATGATGCGGGCACGGACAGGCCCCTGGTAGCGGCAAGCCGCACACACCGGCAGTCTGGCCGCGCGCACAACATGGATGCAACCCCTCGATCGCGCCGGCCACCCGTCGCCGAGTGGGCTCCGAAATATGTCTTGGAGACCCGCGGCCTGATGCCAGACACACATGCCTATATCCTCGCCGCCCGGCGCAGCGCACTCGGGCGCGTCGGTGGTTTGCACCGCTTCCGCCGCATCGATGCGCTGGCCACCCCCATCATCGAAGCCGCGCTCGCAGATGCGAACATCGCGCCCGCCGATGTCGACGAGCTCGTTCTGGGAAATGCCACCGAAGGCGGCAATCCGGCACGCTTGCTGGCCTTGTCCGCAGGCCTGTCCGAAACCGTCTCCGCCACCACCATCGACCGGCAGTGCGGATCGGGGCTGGAGGCCATCCTCTCCGCGGCCCGCGCCATCCGCCTTGGCGAGAGCAGCATCGTCGTCGCCGGCGGTGCCGACAGTTTGTCGACAGCCCCCTGGCGCATCATGCGGCCGCGCTCGCTTTACCAGACCCCGCATTTCATGCGCTACGAACCGGCCATGACCGACTCGCCAGACGAGCCGCAACCCTTCGAGGCCTCCGAAGGCCTGGCCCGCGCATTCGGCATCTCCCGCGCCGAGCAGGACGAATGGTCGAAGCACGCCTTCCAGAAGGCCGCCACAGCCCGCGAGCATCGCATCTTCGTCGGTGAGATCGTCGCGCTCAGGGCCAATGCGGAAGAAGCACGCGACGAAAGTGCCGGCACGCCCGACCCCGACGACTTCGCCGATGCCGTCCCCTTCCTGCCGGAGGGCGGAACGCTGACACCAGCCAATACCAGCGCCATGCATGATGGCGCCGCCGCAGCCGTCATCGTGTCCGACGCCGTCTGGCAGCGGCTCGGTCGCCCGCCTGCGCTCAAGATCATCGGCTCAGCCAGCATCGGCGCGGCCCCAGCCGAGGAGGCAGCCGCCCCGATCGCCGCGACACGAAAGATGTTCACGCACCTGAACGGTCTGCACCCGCGCGACATGGCGCTCGTGGAGATTTCAGAGAGCTCCGCGGCCCAGGCCATCGCTTTTGCCCGCAGCCTCGATCTGGATCCAGCGGCCATCAACCCTGCCGGCGGCGCCGTCGTGCGCGGCCATCCCTTCGGCGCCTCGGGCGCCGTACTCGTCGCCCGGGCCTTCACCGGCATGGTGCGCAACGTGGATGGGCAGCCTCCGCGCTACGGCCTCGTCAGTCAGGGAGCCATCGGTGGCATTGGCCTCGCGGCGCTGCTCGAACGGGTCTGAACTCCAGCGGGCGGACCGTACTGGAGCCATCGGTCGGAGCCCGACGCATGTCCTCGCCCCACAGCGCCATACGATCACGCCTCCAAAAAAAAAGCGACTGACCCTCGTGCATCACCGGCAAATCCAATTAGATTAGGTGGCGGACCGCTGCGTTAATGAAGAAAACGTAACGGTATTCGGGCGCGCCGCCGTGGTATTCGGCTCATGAATGCCGCAATCGCGCGTTACCCGTATGCCACGGTGTTGCCATTCGAGCCCGCCAAACGAGCCAGACGGGATGCCGCGTCAGCTGGCAGGCTTGGCAAATGGCATAGGTCCTCGTCCAGGTTCCTCATGATGGGGAACGCGCGCCAGGCGGTGCGGGTGGTCATGCAGGGCATGAACCTTGCGTGCAATGCGCCCTTGGCGTCGAGCGCGGCTTGTGGCTTGCATGCGTCTGGCTCGTCGCCGGTGAAACGCGCGGCTGACTGATTGCGCAGCGCATGCGTAACGATGGGTTCGATGATCAGCGCCTTCAGGCGGCGCGCGATCTTGGAGGCTGGATCATGGACATCGTCACGTCCATTCGCGAATGGTTCGCCAACTTGAGCCCCGAGGCATCGGGACAACTGCTCAACGCCCTGCTCTTCATGAGCTTGATGGCGGTTGTCTTCATGTTCCTGCGCCGCATCTGGAGCCGCGCGGCCTCCACCATTGAGGACACGATCTTTTCCAACTGGCGACTGGCACTGCTGGCAGCGACCGGCATCGTGCTGTCACTGGCATCCGGCTGGACCACCTGGGACGGCATGCGCAACTTCACCGGCGAGCCGACGCTCTCGCTGATGATCACCTTCGGCATCCAGGGCGTCATGCTGATCGTCGCCTGGCTCATCGGCGAAAGCTTCGCCACCGGCATGAGCCTGCGCACCTCCGGCGGCAGCGGCGGCTGGGACCTGATCGTCACCGCCCTGTTCTCCGTTCTGGCACTCGTCGCCGCGACGTTCTATTTCGGCCAGGGCGGCGGCGCCGATGCGGTCGGACCTGCCAACTGGTTCGATTCCGAAACCGCAAACACGATCAAGAATTTTTCGCTGTTTGGCGCGGTGACAGCCTTGGTACTGGCTTTCATCATCGCGGCCACCAAGAGCGACGTCGGCGCCAACTACGTCCAAAGCATGCGCCTGATCGTCAAGAACTCCATGCTCTGGCTGATGTTCCTGGCCTGCATGGCGACCTCGGTGTTCTTTTCCTTCGACTCGCTGTTCTCCACCATCTTCCCCGCAGACGAAAGAAAGCGCGCCGCCGAGATCCGTGCGACCAACGAGGTCGCCCGCATCGTCTCCGACGTCGGCGCCCAAGCCACCAAGCGCCGCATCGAGGAAGCGCGCGCCCTGTTCCAGGCATCGGCCTGGACGGCATATGAGGCCGAACTCGACAAGGTTGCCGCACTCGCCCGCGAGGCGCCCGACAAGATACGCGCCCAGATCACGGCCGAACTGGAAGAACAGAAGAGCCGCATCGCCAAGCTCGAGGAGCAGCGCGCCACCGCGACGGGCGGCCAGGCCGGCCTGCAGACCCGCAAGCAGCGGCTGACCGAGGAGATGTCGCGCCTGCAGGCCGATCGGCCCGAAGCCGTCGCTGCCACCAACGAGCAGAAAGCGGTCGTCTCCGAGATCCAGAAACGCCTCGATGAACAGCGCGCCAAGGTGCTTGCAGAGGAAAAGGGGGTCGAGGGCTCCGGCAAGATCGGCCGTGGCCAGTTCTGGCGCGCCGCCAAGGCCGAAGAAGAAAAAATCCGCGCCGAAATGCAGGTCGCCAACGAGCGTCTGCGCAGCCCCCAGGCGCGCGTCGAGACAATCGACAAGCGTCTGGGCCAGATTCGCGCGGAGCTGGCGCAGATCGACGGCGACCTCGCCAAGCTCAAAGGCGAAGCTGAGACCGCCGAGCAGATGATCTCCGTCGCCAAGGCCGGCAATGCCGCCGAAAACGCTGACCGCTTCGATCCCTCATCGGGCGTCGCCGCGCTCGAACGCGAGCGGCAATCCTTCCGCCAGAAGCCCGACCGCGTCACGCTGGCCGCCATCCAGAGCCAATGTTCCGCGCTCGTCAGCGCCGGGCTCAAGGTCGAGAGCCTGCGCAACGACGCTGCTGCCATCGAGTGCAATCCCAAGCAGGCCACCGAAGCCGCAGCCCGCGTCTTCGCCTTGAATGACGGTCTTGACGCCTTCGCCAGCAATTGTGCCGGCGGAGACAAGCTGCCGACCGCCGGCGGCACCGACGCCCTTCTGGAATTCGGCCGCCGCTGCCTGCAGGATTCCGGCCTCTCCAGCGCCGACTCCAGCGCGCTTGGCGCCGCCCTGTCGCGCATCGACCTGAACCGCGACGACAAGGCCCACCGCTTCGTCGTCACCTGGAACGCGTTCCAGGACGGCAACCGTCTGGCCTATCTCGCACTCACGATCGCCATCGCTATCGACACGCTGGTCTTCATGTCGGGTCTGTTCGGCGCCAACGCGGTGCGCTCGCCGCTGTCTGACGTACCCGCACTCAAGGCGCGCTCCGCCCAGCAGCTCGAGGCCATCATCGAGAATGCGCTTCTGCCCGACACGTTCGCCAACGCCGACGCCGTTCTGGGCGCTATGCAGCCCATTACACCCATCGACGGCTTCACGCAGGAAGTGATCGTCCCGCTCGACGAAACCATCAACCGCAATCGCATCGTGAAAGTGTTGAACGCGGCCGCCACGATCGGCGCCGTTCACCGCGACGTCAACCGCCCCGAGCGCTACTTGGTCCGTCCCGAACTGTTCGAGTTCCTGTCCTCGGTCGCCAAGCGGTCCTTCGAAAGCAACAAGGACAACATCAAGCTCGCCGAATTGAAGCAGGTCGTAACCGTTGCCCTGCAGCCCGACGTCGGTCGCAACGCCGAGATCGTCTTGGATAACCTCACGCCGATCAACGAGAAGGAAGGCTTCGCCTCCCAGGTTCGCCTGTCCGATGTCGAACGGCACGAGCTGCCGATCATCAGGAAGGTACTGAACGCGGGCGCCACGCTGCAGTTCGTGCAGCACTTCGAGCGCAAGAGCGCGGACCAGCCCGACGATCTCTATTTCGTCCACGGCCAGCTCTACAAGACGATCGCGCTGATCGCCGCCGCCAACCCGCGCCCGGCCGCCGCGGCACTGCCGCCGCAACACGGCGCACCGGCACTCCAGGGCCCGCCACAGGAACAGCTTCACGGCGGCCCGCTCAACGCCCAGCCGCCTCCCCCGCCCCCGCAGCATCACCTGCCGCGCCAGGACGTGCCCCGGGTCCCGCAGACGGCGAAGGCACCGCCGCGCCAGATCACCCAGGGCCCGCTCTCGCAGCTCGAGCGCGAGCACCTCGAAGCCCTCTACGAAGACGAGCTGCTCGGCGCACTCGGCCTCAACAGCCAGACTGTTGCCGATCGCTTCGCCGGGGAAGGCACGCAGGACGCTGCCTTGAGCGTCTGGAAGGAACTGCAGCGCCACTCCAACAGCAATGCCGAACTGAGCTACCTGCTGCGCAAGTTCCAGAACGATCAGGAGAAGGTCCTCGACGCAACGTATGTCTCGCTGAAAAACGGCGCCCATCAGGATCAGCGCAAGGTCAACATTCTCGACGCCTGCGACCAGCACATCCGCGAAGCCCTGCCGGCGCTGGTGCTGTTCCCCGAAACCGGGCTCGTCCGCTTCCTCATCGACGAACTCGAAGCCGCCGCGGCCGCCGACGACGGACAGCAGCCGGGCGAGCACGCACTGTTGGAGCAGCTTCGCCAGATCAACGAGCTGATGAGCCATTCCGACCTGTCGGAAGTCGGTGACTGGAACAGGGTGCGCCGCATCCTGGCACCGTCCAACATCACCGACCTGCCGCAGTTTATGAGCCGTCGCCGCTCCGACAGCGGCAAGTCGTGATCCCTGCCTCCCGCCGGCAGATGGCGACGGCTCCCAGCAACTCGCCGCCATCCTCCAGGAGGTGCAG
>CAZDNY010000254.1:0-5439 GCA_964506885.1 uncultured Hyphomicrobiaceae bacterium
CGTTCTTGGAGCGGCGCGTCTGAAATCGCCATCCACGTCAACGCCGAGCCGCAGACCGTGTGCGCGGCATCATTGGCGGATGTTCTGGTGGCGCTGGGCTACGGCGACCAGAGAGTCGCTACCGCCATCAACGGCGACTTTGTGCCTGAGCGCGCGCGCGCCGAAACCCGCGTCACGAGTGGCGACCGCATCGAGATCCTGTCGGCCAGGCAGGGCGGGTGATGCCGCTCCAAAATTTGACTTAACGCGCTAACCGACTGCGATTGCGCGGACACTTGACGTTTTTGCCGTCTTGATTGTTCCCCTCGGCTGGTAATAGCGAGGGTTCCATACCAGCTCATAAGTCAAGCGCTACGGGTGCCGCAGTTGTTCCGCGGGCCTTCAACCATCCCGCAAGGCGCAGATCGGGAGCAATGATCATGCATAAATCGAACGGATTTCTTACGTCCAGCAAACTCGCAATGGTTTCTGCCGCTGCTGTCGTGATGGCAAGTGCGCTGGCAGCGCCGGCCTCGGCGGATGAGAGTGCAAAGTGGTTTGTGGTGCGGCACCATACGACGGGAGACTGCTGGACGGCGAAACTCGTCAGGGTCGATGGCGAATTTGTGCATGCGTTCGCGCAGACGGCCGGCGGTCCCTACGACACCAAAAAGGAAGCCCGGGCACGTGAGGATGAACTCGTGCGGAAGGGCGTGTGTGTGGAGTAGCGGGATCGATCGGCTTTGGCGCGCCTGCGTGGTGATGTCAGAAGATGTCCGACTGCGCTTCGAGGCGACGGGTGGCTGAAAAAATCTGGTGCTCACTAACCCCTTGGCCCACCCCAACCCCTATAATTCGCCGCCCGCCTCCGCTACATTCCACCCATGACAGCGCATCTGACATCCGCCCCCAAGCTCCGCCTGCTGACCTTCTATGGCGTGGAGCTCTCCTCGCGCCTGCTGCTCGGCACCGCGCTCTACCCGTCCCCGCAGGTGATGAGCGAGGCTGTGCGGGCTTCCAAAGCCGGGATCGTCACCGTGTCGCTCAGGCGCGAGGCGGCGCGCGGCAAGACCGGCGAGCGGTTCCTGGAACTGGTCAAGGCGCTGGGCGTGCACCTGCTGCCCAACTCCGCCGGCTGCCGCTCGGCTAAGGAAGCGATCACCACGGCGGAGATGGCGCGCGAGCTGCTCGATACCGACTGGATCAAGCTCGAAGTGATCGCCAACGACGACACGCTGCAGCCCGACCTGTTCGGCCTCGTCGAAGCGGCAACGGAATTGAACAAGCGCGGCTTCAAGGTGTTCCCCTATACGACCGAGGACTTAGGCGCGGCCGAGCGCCTGGTTGGCGCGGGTTGCGAAGTGCTGATGCCGTGGGGCGCGCCGATCGGCACCGGGCTTGGCCTCAACAACCGCTATGCACTGAAAACGATGCGCAACTATTTCCCCGATCTGCCGCTGGTGGTCGACGCCGGCATCGGCGCGCCCTCGCATGCGGCCGAGGCGATGGAGATGGGCTACGACGCGGTGCTGCTCAACACGGCGGTCGCCAAGGCTGGCGATCCGGTGCGCATGGCGGAAGCCTTCGCCAAGGCGCTGGAGGCGGGACGCGCGGCGTTCGAGAGCGGATTGATGGAGCCGCGCGAGATGGCGCAGCCGTCGACGCCGGTTGCTGGCACGCCGTTCTTCGATATCGGCGCGGGGCGGGCCAAGTCGTGAGTGCCGCCAGGACATGACCAAAGAACCCACGCCCCTCGCGGGCCTCGACGTCTTTTATCCGATCTTTCCAGACAGCGACTGGATCGCGCGCATGGTGCCGCTGGGCCTGCGCACGGTGCAGTTGCGTTTGAAGGATGCCGATGACGGGCAAGTGCGCCGGCAGATCGCCAATGCGCGCGACGTGTGTGCGGCGAACGGCTGTCAATTGATCGTCAACGACTACTGGCAGGCGGCGCTCGATCTTTCGTGCGACTATATCCATCTCGGCCAGGAGGATCTGGCGGCCGCTGACGTGGCGGCGATCAAGCGGGCCGGTGTGCGGATTGGGATTTCGACCCATTCAGAAGAAGAGCTTTCCACCGCGCTGGCGGTCGAGCCGGACTATGTGGCGCTGGGGCCGATCTACGAGACCAGGCTCAAGGTGATGAAATGGGCGCCGCAGGGGCTGGAGCGGATTGGTGCGTGGAAGCAGCGGATCGGTTCGGTGCCGCTGGTGGCGATCGGCGGTATTACGCCGGACCGCGCCCCCGGTGTCCTGGCGGCGGGCGCCGACAGCGTTGCGGTGATTACGGATTTCATCACGGCGGCTGATCCGGCCGCGCGCATTGGCGAATGGCTGGCCTGGGCGGACCGGTGGCGCCGGTGCTGCGACCGTTAACCAACGCCGTTTGTGTGACATCCATGAATAGATTGTGACAAACGATCTGACTAGGGTTGCGAAACTGACGGTTGGTGCCTGTGTGCTGCCTCGTTCGAAGCCGACCGTCGATTAACAAAGCAACGCTGGATTCAATGGGATGATCTGGTGTGTTGGTTGAGAGGTTCGCCACCACCTGCAGCTAGATTCAGTGCGAACTTTTTGAATCTGAATCACACTAGAAACTCCATGATTCCAGTGTCCCTTAAGTCTGCGATGTTTCCTCAGGTGGTTGCGGCCGTGGGAAGGCGAACTTCACAGACGGGACACTCGTGTTCCTTGTGGCTTCGACGCGTGGTGGAGAGAGTGCTGCAAGGGGAACCAGGTGTCGGTGCCGGAAAACGAGGCTCCGGCCTGAACCTCGAATGGGCGGAATGGGCTGAACGTTTCACATGTCGTATCGCTTGAAGTTTGACGAGCCTGTGCACAAGGGCTGGCGCCGGATCGTGGGTGAGCAGATCGAGGCAGCGCTGGCGCTGCTCGAAACCGGCTCGGATGTCGATGCGGCAATCCATGAGACGCGAAAGTCCATGAAACGGGTGCGCGCGCTTTTGAAGCTGCTGCGCCCCGGGCTCAGTCCAGCCGACTACAAGCGCGAGAAGAAGCGCTATGCCGATATCGGGCGGCTGCTGTCAGGCGTGCGCGACCGTGCCGTGCTTGCGGCGACGGCGACAGCGCTCTCGCAACAGACGACCGGCAAGGCGCGTGCTGCCGCGCAGGTCCTGGCCAAACAGGCCGGCTCGGCTGCGGCCGCCGGGGACGCTGGTGAGCGTGAGCTCGATGCGGCAGGCGGCACGGATGCGGCGGATGCGGGAATCAAGGCCGTACTGCTCGATGCGGCTGCACACGACACGTCCGATCAGGTCAAGGAAGCGATCGCCGCGCTCAAGCAGGCAGCGAAGTCCCTCAAGAAACTTGGTCTGAAATCACGCGGTTTCGATGTGGTGCGCGCAGGACTTGGCAAGACCTATCGCGCGGCGCGCGGCGACATGAAGCTCGCCTACAAGAGCGGCGTCGACGAACACTTCCACGAATGGCGCAAGTCGGTGCAGGCGCATTGGCGCCATATGCTGCTGATGGAGCGTGCCTGGCCGGATGTGTTTGCAGCGCGAGCGCAGCTGGCCAAGGAGATGTCGGATCTGCTGGGCGAGGATCACGACCTCTACGTTCTGATTCAGACGCTTCATGCGCATGCGGGGACGGGTGCGGCGGCGGCGGGCCGCGATGCGTTGATCCGCGCGGCACGGGTCCGCCAGGACGAGATCCGGAGAGAACTCGCGGCCAAGGGTCAGGCTCTGTTCGCCGAGCCGGCCAACCGGTTTGTCAGCCGGGTCGACGACTACTGGACAGCGGCGCGCGCTGCCCGCAAGGCAGGGCGGCATTCGGGCCGGAAGGCGAAGGCGCCTGCGCACGTCGTCGATCGTGGCAGCGATGGCGCCCGGCGCCCCGCGGCCAAGCGCGTTTCGCAGAAGGCCGAAGGGGCGCGGCTGTCGGGAAAAGCAGGCCCGTCGGCACAGGCCAAGTCCAAGCGCAGGGGCAGCAACGGGGCAGGCGCGGGGAAGGCGGCGGGGCAATCGCGCGCACAGGTTTCCGCGGCCAAGTCGCGGTCTGACGCGAAGCGCTCTGGTCCTACGGGGGCGCCAGCGCAAACGGGCCAGGCGAGCGAACCGGGCAAGCCACGCCGGCGGTCGCGGAACGGCGCCGCCAAGGGTGCAACGCGCAAAGGCGCCGGCAAGGCTTGATTTCGACGCCTGTGCGGGCCAAACCCCAATGAGAGAGTGCTGGCGGCCGATGTGCGCATTGCGCGGGGCGGGCGCATTGCGTGCCCGTTCCCGCTGGCGGGGGCGCCCGGCTCGCGGAAACGCCAGTGATCCGATATGGTGCGCGGCCCGTTGCGTGAAGGGCCTAATACACAAGGAGAATTCATGACCGAGATGACGCCCGGCCGGATTGCGCCCGACACGTCGCACTGGCCCGCCGATCATCCGCGTGTCGCTTTCGGGCGCGTCGGTGTGCTGCTGCTCAATCTGGGCACGCCGGATGCCACGAGCTACTGGCCGATGCGCCGCTACCTCAAACAATTCCTGTCCGATCCGCGCGTCATCGAGGAACCGAAGTGGAAGTGGTGGCCGATCCTCAACCTGATCATCCTGACCGTGCGCCCCTCAAAGAAGGGCAAGGACTACGACACGATCTGGAACAAGGAGAAGGACGAGGGGCCGCTCAAGACGATCACGCGCTCACAGGCGGAAAAGCTCGCAAAACGGCTGGGCGGTGATCCGCGGATCGTGGTCGACTGGGCCATGCGCTATGCCAATCCCTCGACCGAGAGCCGCATCAGGTGGCTGCAGGAGCAGGGGTGCGACCGCATCCTGCTGATGCCGCTTTATCCGCAATATGCAGCGGCAACATCGGCAACGGCATGTGACGAAGCCTTCCGGGCGCTCATCAAGATGCGCTGGCAGCCCTATGTGCGCGTGGCACCGGCCTATTACGAGGATCCAGCCTACATCGAAGCGGTCGCCAAATCGATGGAGCGCGATCTGGCCAAACTCGATTTCAAGCCGGAAAAGATCATCGCGACATTTCATGGAATGCCGGAGAAATATCTGCACCAGGGTGATCCCTATCATTGCCAGTGCCAGAAAACGTCGCGGCTTTTGCGCGAGCGTTTGGGGATTGCTCAGGAAAACTGGCTGACGACGTTCCAGTCACGGTTCGGAAACGACGTGTGGCTGCAGCCCTATACCGACGAAACCGTCGAGCGGCTGGCAAAAGAGGGCGTGAAAAACCTGGTGCTGGTGGCGCCCGGTTTCTCCGCAGATTGCCTGGAGACGCTGGAAGAACTCGATGGCGAGAACCGGGAGATCTTCGAGCACAATGGTGGCGAGAAATTCGCCTATCTGCCCGCGCTCAATGACAGCGAAGAGGGTATGGATGTGATCGAGGCTGTGGTTCGGCGCGAATTGCAGGGCTGGATCTAGCCGGGAGTTTCGCCGGCTTCGCAACGCTTTGTGGCAGTGTTTTGCGCGTTCCGGGATGCTC
>CAZDNY010000255.1:0-5422 GCA_964506885.1 uncultured Hyphomicrobiaceae bacterium
CCGGGCGGATCCGCTGCCCGTGTCCCGATCCGCGGGCCCGCCGGCGCGAGAAGTCGCAAGAAGCGAAGGATGACCCCCATGACCGCCATCATCGACATCATCGGCCGCGAAATTCTCGACAGCCGCGGCAACCCGACGGTCGAGGTCGACGTGGTGCTGGAAGACGGCGCGTTCGGACGGGCCGCCGTGCCGTCGGGCGCCTCCACCGGCGCGCACGAGGCGGTCGAACTGAGAGACGGCGACAAGGAGCGCTATCTGGGCAAGGGCGTCACCAAGGCGGTCGATGCGGTCAATGGCGAGATCTACGACACGCTGGCAGGCATGGATGCGGAGGACCAGCGCGGCATCGACGCTGTGATGATCGCGCTCGACGGGACCAAGAACAAGGGTCGCCTTGGTGCCAACGCCATTCTGGGCGTTTCGCTCGCGGTCGCCAAAGCGGCGGCGGCAGCCTCCGGCCTTCAGCTCTATCGGTATGTCGGCGGTGCGGCGGCGCACGTGCTGCCTGTGCCGATGATGAACATCATCAATGGCGGCGCGCATGCCGACAACCCGATCGACATCCAGGAATTCATGATCATGCCGATCGGCGCGGAGAGTTCCGCCGACTCGATCCGCATGGGCGCTGAAATCTTTCACCAGTTGAAAAAGAACCTCTCGGAAGCGGGTCACAACACCGGCATCGGCGACGAGGGCGGCTTCGCGCCGGGGCTGAAGAGCGCGGACGAGGCTTTGGCGTTCATCATGCGCGCGATCTCCAAGGCGGGCTACCGTCCGGGTGACGACGTGGTTCTGGCGCTCGACTGCGCGTCGACCGAGTTCTTCAAGGACGGCAAGTACAACCTCGAAGGCGAAGGCAAGTCGCTCGATTCGGCCGGCATGGCGCAGTATCTCGCCAAGCTTGTCACCGACTATCCGATTATCTCCATCGAGGACGGCATGGCGGAAGACGACTGGGACGGCTGGAAGGCGCTGACCGAACTCATCGGCGGCAAATGCCAGCTCGTCGGCGATGACCTGTTCGTCACCAACACCGAGCGACTTTCCAAGGGCATCGCCAAGGGCATCGCCAACTCCATCCTAGTCAAGGTCAACCAGATCGGCACGCTGTCGGAGACGCTCGACGCCGTCAACATGGCGCAGCGCGCGGGCTATACCGCGGTCATGTCGCACCGCTCGGGCGAGACGGAGGATTCCACCATCGCCGATCTCGCGGTCGCCACCAACTGCGGGCAGATCAAGACCGGTTCGCTGTCGCGCTCGGACCGTCTGGCGAAGTACAACCAGCTCATCCGCATCGAGGGCGAGCTGGGCGACGTCGCGCGCTATGCCGGGCGCGGAATCCTGCGCGGGAGCGTGGCGGGGGCTTGATCCTGCTGTAGCTCCGCCGCAATCGGCCGCTATCACATCGCCAGTCGCAACATTCAGGGCTGGATCCGGGAGATGACAAGGCCGCGCTGGCAGGTGTGGGCGGTGGCGCTCGCCGTGACGATCCTGGCCGCACCGCTGGCGTTCCTGGCCGGCGTCTTTGCAATGGCGGGACTGAACCATGCCTTTGGTCCGCCCGTCAGCGGTGAGGCGCTGCAGGGGCGGGCGTTCGCGGCCTTCCTGTTCGGCGGTCCTATTGGTTTGCTGGTCGGGTCACTGCTTACCGGCTGGCTCGGTCACCGGCTGGGGCGGAGCGCGGGTTTCGTCGTCATCGCTTGTCTATGCGCTGCGCTCGGGCTTGCCAGTGCGCGCGCGCTGGTGGAGCTTGGCCTATGGTAATGAGGGTGGATCTTCATTGAGGGGTAACGTGTGATGGGGCCCACGATCCGTGCTGCTGAAGCAAAGGATTGCTATCGTAATTCGCTGCTGAATGCGGTCTAGCAAGCCAAGCGCCTGTTCGCAGCATGCGGACTCGGCCCCTACATGCTGCGGTTCGATCAGGCCTTGCAGGCCTAAGCGCGAAAACCGCCAGCCTCACTCCCTGATCAGCGCATAGGCGCCGTTGCGGCCCGTCTTGGCCTTTGTGATGCGGCCGTAGGTCGTGCACATGTTGCCAAGCTCGCCGGTCTTGGCGAGGAAAGTTGCCGCCGTGCATCCTGCCGTGTTCTTGCACACGGTCATGCACGAACGGGTCGAATCCGCAGCTGCCATCTTGATGACGTCGCCTTCCAGTGACGCCCCCTCGAACACCTTGAATCCACGGTCGATGCGGGTGGGCTTGGTGCCCAGGAGTTCCGGCGGCAGTAGGACGATGGAGCCCGCCCCACTCCCGGGCGCGCCGCGCATCCCTGAGCGCCAGCTCTTGTCCTCATGGCGCGCATCGACCTTGGAAAACAGCATGCAGGTGCCCATGACGGGGATCTTGCGGCCGTGCTGGTAGCCGACGCATTGGCTCTCTTCGGCGCACGCGTTGCGGCAGGCGTCCGGATTGGGCGCGCGGAAGGAGCGGGTCTCGGTGCCTTCGAGGCGCACGTTGTCGACCTGTTCAAAATCCGCTGCCGACGCGTTGGGATCGGCCTTGGGCGTGACCGGGGGAACGGGGTCGACGGCGGCCGTCTTGGTTTCCCGCTTGCCGCCCTGCGCCTCCTCGATCTGCTGGCGCACGCGCGCAAGCTCCTGGCCCGAGCGCGCGATCTTCATGCGCATCTCCATCAGCTCCTTGCCGATGCGTGCCTTTTCCTTGGCGTCGCTCGCCTGGCTCTGGTCGCGCATGCGGTCGAGCAGCTTGAACTGCAGATCGCGGTTCTCGCGCTGCAGGTCATTGGCGCGGCGGGTGAGGTCGGCTAAGTGCGTGCCGGCGATTTCGGCTTCGCGGGCCTTGGCTTCTTCTTCGAGCTTGCGCAGCCGTTCCTTGAGCGCGGCGAGATCTCCGCTGGAGGCGGATGGCGCGGCCGACACCGTGCCGGCACGCGGCGCGGCATCGCCGGGAATGAAGTAGAAATCGCCCGTTAGCGCGGAGTGGTCCCAGGGCACCTGCTGGCCGTCGGTGGCGGCCACCACCTCGTTGCGCACCGCAATCATGGTGGCGTTGAGATTGCGGCCCTTCTTCATCATGTGTTTCGTCAGGGCGGCGGTGAAGGGCGAGTTGCGGCCCTTGCCGTCGAGCGCGACGTTGCCGGGCTGGGTGGCGTAGGCAATGAACGTGCCGAGACCGGTGGCGGTGGCGGCGAGACCGCGACCGATGGCGGTGGAACGTGTGCCCATCGAGCGGGCGAGGTTGCGGGCCAGCGGGTTGTCGCGGCAGGCATCGAGAATGACGATCGAGGTCTTGCCTTCGCGGTCGATCTCCATCTGGCGCATGACGAATTCGAGGCTGACGGCCTCGAACTGCAAGTCGCGCTCGCGTTTCAGGGCCGCATCGATGGGCACAAGGTAGTTTTCGCGTCCGACCTGCAACCCGTGGCCGGCGTAGAAGAACAAGGCGACATCGGCACCGGAGAGCTTGTCGGCGAACGAGCGTAAGGCGCTGTCCAGTTGGTTCTTGTCGGCATCGAGGGCCTCGACCACGTCGAAGCCGATGGATTTCAGCGCTGACGACATGTCGCGGGCATCGTTTAGCGGATTGGCCAAGGGCGTGGTGTGGGCATAACCGCCGTTGCCGACCACGAGGGCGACGCGCGTTTCGGCCCTGGCGTCGGGAGGGTGGGTGAGAAAAAGTGCGCAGGTGGCCAGAAACAGAACGCAGAAACGCAGCATGTCCAATCCCTTGCGTGGTGAATGCGGGTGCGGATGGTAGGCGAGAAGACGGCCCCTGGCCAGACGCGATGGCGCAACAACCCGGCAGTCCTGTGACAGCGGCGATTGTCCGTTGGCGCCGTAACTGCTCGCAAGAGTTCTGATGGAAATCGGACACAACTTTACCGAGCTTTAAGCTACATGCCGTAGAACGGTCGTGTTCCCAGTCGAACACTCGTGAAAGACAGTGCTGCGTAAAAAGCCAAAACATGACAGGCCAGCAGGCCCCAGGCGGATCCTCGTTGTGCTTACCTGCCTCGGACTCACCTGCACGTTCGCCTATCATGCACTTTATGGCCGACACGGCCTCGAGACCCGATCCAGACTGATCTCCCGCTCTGCAGGGTTGGAGTTCGAGATCAGAGGGCTCGAGGCCGTGCGCGCCAGGCTCAAGCGCGACGTGGCGCTGCTCGCCACCGAGCCTCCCAACGCCGATCTCGTCGAAGAGAACGCGCGCGACGTGCTGGGCTTCGTCCATCCCGATGATCGAATTTTCTCGCGCGGCAGCGTGGTGCGCTGAGCGCTTCCTGCTGGCTGGCAGCAACGGCGCCCTTGGTGCGTTTCCCGGTCTGTGGCCGATAGCGTCCCGGGGCGGCATGGGCTAGGTTTTGTGCCGGGCCGCGCTCTCGGGCGGCCAGCCTGCCATCGACCGGACCGCCATGCCTGATCAGATCCGCGCCACCCGACCGCCCGTCACGCCGCCGCCGCGCCCGCAGGGCGCCTTGAGCTTCACGCCTGAACAGGAGCGTGCAGCCTACCGCATGATGCTCTTGTTGCGCCGGTTCGAGGAAAAGGCCGGTCAACTCTACGGCATGGGTTACATCGGCGGCTTCTGCCATCTCTATATCGGCCAGGAAGCGGTCGTGACCGGTCTGCAGATGGCTTCCAAGGACGGGGACCAGGTCATCACCGCCTACCGCGACCATGCGCACATGCTGGCCGTCGGCGGCGATGCGCGCGCCGTCATGGCTGAGCTGATGGGGCGGCGCGCGGGCTGCTCCAAAGGCAAGGGCGGCTCGATGCACATGTTTTCCACCGCGCACAATTTCTATGGCGGGCACGGTATCGTGGGAGCGCCTGTGCCGCTCGGCGCCGGGCTAGCATTCGCCAACCGCTACCGCGGCAACGATCTCGTGACATGGTGCTATTTCGGCGACGGCGCAGCCAACCAGGGGCAGGTCTACGAAGCCTTCAACATGGCCGAGCTGTGGCGGTTGCCGGTCGTGTTCGTGATCGAAAACAACAAGTATGCCATGGGCACGTCGATCGAGCGGTCCTCGGCAACGACGGATCTGTCGCAACGCGGGCGCTCGTTCGGCATTCCGGGCTGGCAGGTCGACGGCATGGATGTGCGCGCGGTGTACGATGCGGGCAAGCGTGCCGGCGAATGGACGCGGGCAGGCAACGGGCCGTTCATCCTGGAGATGCTGACCTACCGTTATCGCGGGCATTCGATGTCGGATCCGGCCAAGTACCGCTCGAAGGAAGAAGTGAAAGACATGCGCGAGCATCACGATCCGATTGCGCAGGTGCGTGCCCGCATGCTGGAGACCGGTGCCGACGAGGACGAACTGCGCGAGATCGATCGCGATGTGCGCGCAATCGTCAACGATGCGGCAGCCTTCGCACAGGATGCGCCGGAGCCGGAGGCGTCGGAACTCTATCGCGACGTCATGGCGGAGTAGCGGGAATGGCCAGC
>CAZDNY010000256.1:0-5355 GCA_964506885.1 uncultured Hyphomicrobiaceae bacterium
CCGCTATTGGAGCTGACCTATAACTGGGACCCCGAGGCGTATCAGGGCGGCCGCAATTTCGGTCATCTCGCTTTCGAGGTCGACGATATCTATCAGACCTGCATGGACCTCGCCGACAAGGGTGTGACGATCAACCGGCCGCCGCGCGACGGTCGGATGGCCTTCATCAAGTCGCCCGACGGCATCTCGATCGAGCTGCTGCAAAAGGGCGGCGCACTGCAACCGCAGGAGCCGTGGGCATCGATGGCCAACACGGGCACCTGGTGAACGCCTCGCACGCACCCGTGTCGTCATCGCTGACGCCGGCGGCAACCCGAGAGGATCAGATCAAGACCGCTGAGGCCGGAGAGTTTACCGCCGATGCCGGAGAGATGATCGATGTCGCCGTGATCGGCGCCGGACCGGCCGGGCTGATAGCGGCGGAAAAGCTTGCCCAAATCGGCCTGCGCGTCGTCGTCTACGAGCGCATGCCCTCGGTGGCGCGCAAGCTTTTGATGGCGGGACGTGGCGGGCTCAACCTGACGCACAGCGAACCGCTCGAGCGGTTCGTGACACGCTATCGCCCGCAGCCCTGTCCGGTCGTGCCGGCGGTCCTCGCCTTTCCGCCAGGGGCCTTGATCGAATGGGCAGAGGGCTTGGGGATCGAGACATTCACCGGATCGAGCGGGCGGGTGTTTCCCACGGCGATGAAGGCCTCGCCGCTGTTGCGTGCGTGGCTCGCGCGGCTGACGCAGCTAGGTGTGCGGATCGTACTCAGTCATACTCTGGTTTCGCTAAAGCCCCTCGTCGTCGGGCAAGCAACGCGGGGCACAGACGAGGGGGTCGCCCTCACGTTTTCTCGCAAGGGTGCTGCGCCCATCGAGATCAAGGCGCGCGCCGTTCTGCTGGCGCTCGGAGGGGCGAGCTGGCCGCGGCTGGGGTCGGATGGAACATGGGTGGCTTTCATTTCCACATTGGGCGTGCCGGTGACACCGCTTACGCCGGCCAATGCCGGGCTCAAGGTGACCTGGTCGGAGCACCTCGTCGCGCGCTTTGCCGGGACGCCGCTGAAACGGATCGCGCTCAGCGTCGCAGGCGAAAGGTTTAGCGGAGATCTGGTCGTTACACGTGGCGGGCTGGAGGGCGGGCCGGCGTATGCCTGCGGGCCGCTGGTGCGTGCGGCTCTGGCGACGGCCGAGAATGCAACCGCGTGCGTGTTGATCGATCTGAGACCAGACCTGACGGCCGCGGCGCTGGAAAAGCGGCTATCAAGACCACGGGGCAAGCAATCGACGGCCACCTTTTTGCGCAAAGCCGCCGGACTGTCCCCCCTGGCGATTGCCCTGCTGCGAGAGCCGGCTGCCGGCAACGGAACACTTGATCTCGACGCAGTCGAAGCGCTGGCGGGGCGGATCAAGGGGCTGCCTATCACGGTGCATGGGCTCGCCGGGCTGGAACGGGCCATTTCAACGGCGGGTGGCCTCCCATTTGACGCGATCGACGAGGGCTACATGATCAAGGCTCTGCCCGGCGTGTTCGCCGCTGGCGAGATGCTCGACTGGGAAGCGCCGACCGGCGGTTACCTCCTTCAGGGCTGCTTTGCGACAGGCGTGGCGGCCTCGGCGGGCATCGCGCGCTACCTGCTTGGCGCCCAGGTGACCGCAACAGACAGCGTAACCACCTGATATCAAACGCCAACCTCAACCATCACGGGCTGCTGACGGGGCTCTAACGCTTTTGTGAGCCGGTGTGACTTGCTCCGGCGGGGCGGCACATGGTTTATCATGAGGCCAACGCGGGGTTCACTTGATAGGTAAAACCTTGACAGTTGAACGGTTATCCGCAGACTGAGCCGGCTTTAAGCACAAGAAGAAAGCCGTCTTGGTGGGTATGCCCTCGGCGGGGACACCCGGTTAAGTAGGCAGAAGAGATCCTTACAGGAGGAATGGCTATGAAGGTTTGGACGAAGCCCCAGGTTACCGAGCAGGAAGTTGGCCTCGAGGTCACGAGCTACCTGCCTGCCGAGATCGACATCATCTAAGATGTCTCACGGCATGCCCACGTAAGTGGGCGCAGTTCGGCGCGGCGGTCGAGGCTCTCGGCCGCCGTCGTCGTTTCAGGGTCCTGTCCCGTCCGTTCCCTTTGCACCGTGCAACGCTGGTTTTCGATGGTCCGTGTCGGCCTTTTTGTTCAGCCGGCATTGAGCATAGAAAGTCCGTCGCTCGATTGCGCCACGCGCTGCGCTCGCTTGCGCGGCGGGGGCGGCAACCGCAACGGCTGGAGGCGCCGGGCCTTATTCCAGTGATCGGCGGGCATGCCGCCGCGAAACGCGACTTCATCCATGATCATCAAGGTACTTGGCTCGGCAGCCGGTGGCGGCTTCCCACAATGGAATTGCAACTGCGCCAATTGCGCCGATGTGCGCCGCGGCACGCCGGGCTTCACGGCGCGCACGCAGTCGTCACTGGCGGTCAGCCGCGATGGCAAGGATTGGGTTTTGCTGAATGCGTCACCCGATCTGCGCCAGCAGATCAACGACACGCCCGAGCTTGGTGCCCAGGCCGATGGCGGCATGCGCAATTCACCGATCAAAGCGGCCGTGCTGACCAACGGCGACGTCGACCACATCTGCGGCTTGATCAATCTCAGGGAAATGGAGCCGCTGGCGGTCTATGGATCGAACCGGGTGCTGTCGGTCCTGGCGCAGAATTCGGTTTTCAACGTGCTCAATGCAGAAAAGGTCGCGCGGCGTGAATTGCCGCTGGGTAAGCCGCTCACCCTGGCGGGCGCCGAGGCTGGGTTGGGCCTGACCGTCGAAGCGTTTCCCGTACCGGGCAAGGTCGCGCTCTATCTGGAAGATGCCTCGAAGGGCGCCGACTTCGGCACCGAAGAAGGCGACACCATCGGCCTTGAGGTTTCCGATCCGGACACCGGCAAGGCGTTTTTCTACATTCCGGGCTGCGCCGAGGTGGACGAGGCGCTGGCAGAGCGCATTCGGGGCGCCCAACTCGTGTTCTTCGACGGCACGCTCTACACCGACGACGAGATGCTGCAGGCCGGTCTGATGCCCAAGACGGGCAAGCGCATGGGTCACATCTCGATCTCGGGACCGGACGGTTCGATTGCCGCGTTCGAGCCGCTCGGCGTGAAGCGCAAGGTCTACGTGCACATCAACAATTCCAACCCCGTGCTCAACGAGAATTCGCAGGCGCGCAAGGATACGGAAGCGGCGGGCTGGGACATCGGTTTTGACGGAATGGAGATCCGGATATGAGTGACCGCAGAGGCCAGGGTGGCGCAAGCGACCAGCTGATGAGCGCCGACGAGTTCGAAGCTGCCATCCGCGCCGTGGGCGCGGAGCGCTACCATGACAAGCATCCCTTCCATAAGCTTTTGCATGGCGGCAAGCTCAACAAGGGCCAAGTGCAGGCCTGGGCGCTCAACCGCTACTGCTACCAGGCCGCAGTGCCGCGCAAGGATGCCGCGCTTATGGCACGCTGCCATGATCGCGAACTGCGCCGCGAGTGGATGCATCGCATCCTCGATCATGACGGCGCTGGCCCCGACGAGCCCGGCGGCATCGAGCGCTGGCTGGTGCTGACCGACGGGCTCGGCCTCGACCGCGATTACGTCATCAGCCGGCAGGGCGCGCTGCCGGCAACGAAGTTTGCTGTGGAGGCCTACGTCAACTTCGTACGCGAAGAGCCGCTGACGATCGCCGTCGCCTCGTCACTGACGGAACTGTTTGCGCCGAAGATCCACCGCGAGCGCATCGCCGGAATGCTCGAGAACTACGACTTCATCGACGACAAGGTGATGGCCTACTTCAAGCGCCGCCTGACCCAGGCCCCTCGGGACGCGGACTTCGCGCTCGCCTACATCAAGGAGCACGCGCGCACGCGCGCCGAGCAGGAGGCTTGCGTCGATGCCGTGCGCTTCAAGTGCAATGTCCTGTGGGTGCAGCTCGACGCGCTGCATCACGCCTACTTCGAGCCCGGCAATATTCCGCCCGGCGCCTTCCGCCCGGAGGGCATGTGATGGCAACGAGCACCCAGCGCACGCGT
Organism: uncultured Hyphomicrobiaceae bacterium; assembly: GCA_964506885.1. Lineage (GTDB taxonomy): Bacteria > Pseudomonadota > Alphaproteobacteria > Rhizobiales > Hyphomicrobiaceae > JAEUMD01. The sequence goes on from CAZDNY010000256.1 coordinate 4,044, forward strand.
CTCATCGTCGATCAGGACACCAAGCCCGTGCTGCCGCGGCACATCAAGCTGCGGCACGATGCGGGACGCGATGCCTGGGTGCTGCTGGCTCCGGAGCGTGTCTTCAATCCTGACCCGATCGCGGTCGAGGTCTTGAAGCTGTGCGACGGCAATCGCAACGTCAGCGACATCGCTGTCGTGCTCGCCAAGGACTTCCAGGCGCCGGAAGAAACGATCCGTGCGGACCTCATCGCGATGCTGCAGGATCTCGCAGACAAAGGAGTGGTGAAATCATGAATGAGATGAGCACCTCGTCCCACGCCGTGGAACTGGAAGCGACGCCGATATGCGCCAATGCGCCGGTGGGCCTGCTGGCCGAACTGACGCATCGCTGTCCGCTGCAATGCCCGTACTGTTCCAATCCGCTGGAACTGGAGCGCGTCAACACCGAACTTAGCACCGAAGAGTGGTGCCGGGTGATGCGCCAGGCCGGCGAACTGGGCATCCTGCAGGTTCACTTGTCGGGCGGCGAGCCGACGGCGCGCAAGGATCTGGAAGACATCGTCAAGGCGGCGGTCGATGCGGGTCTTTATACCAACCTGATCACCGCCGGCGTGCTGCTGACCAAGGAACGTCTCAAGGGACTTGCCGACATCGGTCTCGACCATGTGCAGCTTTCGATCCAGGACGTCGATGCGGAGAATGCCGACAGGATCGCGGCCTACAAGGGCGGATCGGCGAAAAAGCATCAGGTGGCGGGCTGGGTGAAGGAGCTCGACCTTGCGCTGACCATCAACGCGCCGCTGCATCGCCAGAACATCGCCAACCTGTCCAAAATCATCGACTATGCGGTCGAGGTTGGCGCGCAACGGCTCGAAATCGCGCACATCCAATATTACGCGTGGGCGCTGAAGAACCGCGCGGCGCTGATGCCGACCGAGGAAGACTTCATGGCCACGGCGCGGATCGCCAAGGAGGCCAAGGAGCGTCTCAAGGGCATCCTGGTGATCGATTTCGTGGTGCCTGACTACTATGCGAAATACCCCAAGCCCTGCATGGGCGGCTGGGGTCGCGGTATCATGAACGTGACGCCGTCGGGCCGCGTGCTGCCGTGTCATGCAGCCGAGAGCCTGCCGCACCTCACGTTCGACAACGTCAAGGACAAGGGCCTGCGCGAGATTTGGCTTGAGGGCGAGGCCTTCAATCTGTATCGGGGGACCGACTGGATGAAGGAGCCGTGCAAGTCGTGTCCGCGCAAGGAAATCGACTTCGGCGGCTGCCGCTGCCAGGCGCTGGCGCTGACCGGTGATGCCGCAAACACCGATCCGGCGTG
>CAZDNY010000257.1:0-5345 GCA_964506885.1 uncultured Hyphomicrobiaceae bacterium
CCAGGCGCAGGTCATTGCGCGGCGTCTGCTGGAGGGCGCGAACTGAGGCACGGACGGGGCGACGTTCAAAAACCGCACAATGGGAGGCCGCAAGCCTCCCATTTTGCTTCCCGGTCGCTTAACGCAATGCGTTGAGGGCTCGCATCCGCACGCGCGTTGCTTCGATGACCGAGAAATGTCCGGCCCAATCTGTTCGAGCCGTAATGCGTCCGCTGAGAATTGCACCGGCCTGATCGGGTGGGGGCATCGCAATGCGGAAAAGGATTATCCCGCAAGTCGCAGGAAGAATGCGCTGATTCCAGGCCAACTCGCCGAAATCCTTGTCGAAGGTGATGAGGATACGCTGTTCGTGAATCGCCCAGGCCAAGACACCCGCATCCGCCAGCCCAGGACTTTCGCGACGCACCCATGCAACGTCGTGGCCAGCCGCCGAGAGGGCTGCGACGGCTGTGCCGGGAAAATTCTCGTTGGCAAGGAAATGCATCCCTATGCAGCGCTCGGAAAAACCTTTTCGGAGCGCAGCACGTCGCGCGCGTAGGCGAGGCACGCGACGATGTCGTCGTGCGTGAGGCCGGAGTAGTTGGCGAGGATGTCGGTTTCCGTCCAGCCATCGGCCATGAGGCCGATCACGAATTCTACGGACAGCCGCGTCCCGCGCACGACTGGCTTGCCGGCGAGAACGTCAGGATCGAGGACAATTCGGCCTTGGTCGGTCATGCAATTCGTCTCCATTGGACAAGCTCACTATCCCTTGCGGACTGCTGGGAAGCAAGCTTGCATGCCGGGATTGCTGAACGTTGCTTCAACCAGGAGGCGCCGCCGAGATCCAGGCGCAGGTCATTGCGCGGCGTCTGCTGGAGGGCGCGAACTGAGGCACGGACCGGGCGACGATAACGAATGAGGCAGGCCCGCAAGCATGCCGGCGCTCGCGGGCCTTCTTCATTGGCGGCGCTATCGCGTCAAGCCGCCGGGACCGGCGATGCATGGACGTGCGATCGCCCGACACGACACCTGCTTGTGCATCGGCCTGCAGTCATAGCTGCGGTTCTTGGCGTGTGACCAGTTCGCCCAGATCGAACCGTAGCTGGAAGCGACCGAATTGGCCCACAGCGCGCGGGCATTCGCCTTTGCAGCTGACAATGAGGCCGGAGCGGAGCTCTGGCCTTGGCGAACACCTTTGCAGGTTGCCGCGTTCGCGGCGGGGGCATCAACGAGGGCTGCTAGCGCCAACGCGATTGCCGGCACGGTGAGCAACAGGGATGGGCCGGACGTCGGCATGGGATGACACCTCGTGTTGTAGCGTGAGCCATATGTGGCCCTGCGCGAGAGCTGATGGTTACTGAACGGCATGCTTGCACGGCCGGCCCGCGGCTTTACAAGCCCACTTGCTGCCGACTTTATTGCAGCGAACCGACTTGCTCTTCGCAATGGACCAGAGTGACCAGGCGAGACCTTGATTTGCCTTCACAGTCTTCCTCCAACCGGCGATCGCAGTCCGTTGCGCCCACATCTTGTTGCCGGCCTTGTGGTGCGTTATCGAGTTGGCCCCCATGACTGCGAAATTTTTGCACTGATAGGCGGACGCAGGTGGTGCAGCCAACGCGCTGGCCACGACGAATACAAGGGCTCCAGCAGCAACCTTGGCGGTGAATAGGCCGTTGTTCATGTTCGCTCTCCTCGGGTTGGGATTGATCTCATTGAAGGCGCGGAGCGTCCTGCCCGGCCTCGCATTGCCCAGTCGCTCTGGTTTGGTCGGGCCGTCCGCAGATTTGGTTCAACGGACCGGCTTTGCATCCCGTCCCATCTCCTGCCAAACTGCACGGCGAAAGCGGGCACCAACGCCGAAACAGGGAAGAGATGAGATGCAAAGTGTTGCGACGAACGCCATGCCGCCGAAGACTGTGCGCGCCGCGATACTGTCGGCACTGATGCCGCTGTGCTTCGTGGTGGCTGCCGGGACCGCGAATGCCGCCGCCTGCGGCAATACCGGCAGCGGGTTTTCATCGTGGCTTCAGGACTTCAAGGGCCGGGCGCGGGCTGCGGGCATCTCGCAAGGCACCATCGACCGCGCATTATCAGGCGTCAGTTACGACAGCAGGGTGATCCGTCGAGACCGGTCGCAAAAATCGTTCAAGTTGTCATTCGACCAGTTCTACAAGCGCCGCGTCGGCACCTACCTGATGAACAAGGCGCGCGGCAAGCTCAAGACACATGCGCGCCTGCTCGCATCGATCGAAAAGCGCTACGGCGTACCGCCTGAGATCCTCGTCTCTATCTGGGGGCTGGAAACCAACTTCGGCAAGGACGGCTCGGGCAAGTACTCCATCATCCAGGCCATCGCCACGCTCGCCTACGACTGCCGCCGCTCAGCTTTTTTCACCGATCACCTGATGGCGGCGCTGCGCATTGTCGAGCGCGGTGACATGACACCCCAGCAATTGCGCGGCGGATGGGCCGGTGAGATCGGCCAGGTCCAGTTCCTGCCGGGCTCCTACGACCGCTATGCGGTTGATTACGATGGCAACGGCCGCCGCGATCTGGTCCGTTCCGTGCCCGACGCGCTCGCTTCCACAGCAAACTTCCTCAAGGGCCACGGATGGAAGCGCGGCGCACCCTGGGGACCGGGCACGCACAACTATTCCGTCATCAAGGACTGGAACCGCGCCGATGTCTACGCGCGCACCATCGCTCTGATGGCCGAGCGGCTGCGTTAGATCATTTTCGGAAATCGCGCCACCGACCCGCTCCCCCTCCCGACCACCCCAAGTTGCTGCCATGGGTGGCCGGGTGAGGGAGCGGGATGGTTCCAGCTAAACCTGAAAGCCTATAGGGCGGTTCTGCCCCGCAGCATCACCGTCCAGCCCAGCCCTGTGCTTACTGCACAAGCAGGCTCATGCCATAGACGTAGGCCACTGCAAGCGCCACCAGGATCGGTATGCCGACGACATGCAGCGTGTCGAGCGTCCAGATGATCCAGTTGCGCGAAGCGACGAACTTATTCACTCGCAGGATCGAGATGGCGATCATGATGGCGACCAGCATGTAGACGAATACGAACATGCGGTCCGACAGTGTTGCCGAGTCGCTCTCCAGCGCGGGCAGCGCGAGATACAGCGCCACCGCCGACAGCAGGGCCGTGACCTGGATCGTCACGATCGCCTCGAAGTTCGATCGCGGAATGAATATCGACAGGTAGGCAACGATCAGGATGAACGCCAGCGGCACCACGACGCGGAAGATGTAGTCGGTCGTCTGCCGCTTCATCAGCCACGCGAAACTCGCCTTGTAGAACGGCACGACGTTCGGCTGGTGGGTGAAGGCATCGACGACAGGAACGAAATCCTCGTCCGTGCCGACGTACTGCTCGACAGGATCCCAGCCGTCGGTCGTCATGTGCCGGTCCCGAAGGTCCAGCGGCGGCGGCTGGACGATGAACGGTGCGTCCCCGCTCTTGGGCTGCAGGTCGATCGTGAAGAGCTGCGTATCGAGCGGATAGTTCTGCAATTCCGGCTCGAACAGGAAGCGCCCCGACACCTTGTAGATTTTCATGGTCTCCGGATAGGCATCCGAGACGCCGCCCCCGTGAATCGTCTCGATCGTGAGCTGGCGCCGCGACGAGACTGGATCGATATGCGCGTTGGCAAATTCGATGCGGTCCAGCGAGGCGCCGTCGGCCGCGCGCAGCGACAGATAGAACTCGGCAAAGAACGACTGCTCGTTCTCGTCGATGCGGTGTGCCTTGATCATGTCGACGTCGAGATAAAGCGTATGGGTTCGCCTCAGGCTGCCGTTGCGGGCGCGAACGAACTGGATCGGAGCCAGCTGTGTGCGTCCGAGCCCCTGCGGCAGGATCACGACAAACGGCATGCGTGTCGCTGTCCGCGACGACGGATCGAACGACCAGTTCTCGAACGAGCCCTTGAATGCGCCCGAACCCGCTGCATAGCTTGTACGCAACTGCTTGAGAATTTCAGCCCGCAGTTCCCGGATGTCGGCCCCACGTGGTGCAGCGCGTGCTGCCGCGGCGACGAGACCCACCATGTCCGCATATTGCGCGCCGGTCGTGATCGCGCGCAGATTGTCGCTGGACATCGGATCCCGCGGCACGTCTGTAAGCGTCGCCTCGGGTGCCTTGCATTCGCCCTTGGCCCAGCCGGGGGCCGTCGCGATCTTCTCGCCGCCGAACAGCCATTGCGCGGCATCGCTCTTTGCGATCCGCTTGCGGATGCGGTTGCTGTAGACTTCCGGCAGATCGTTCCAGGCCAGTTCGTAGATCGCGTTCGGATAGCCGGAGACAAGCTCTTGCGGCAGCGAGCTGATCCGCGAGACGAACAGCGCTGGCGTCATGCCAGCCGCTGTCATCGCCTTGATCACGTCAGGTGTCGTGCGCGAGTTGACAGCCAGGTAGACGATATCGGGGTTGGCCGCACGCAGCGCCGAAATCGCATCGCTCAAGGCGGCCTCTGCGATCTTGTCGTCTTCGATGGCAACCCTGAGATCAGCGGTAAGTCCGCCTTCACCATGGACCTTTTTGAGCCCTTCGGCGAGCGCGTCGACATAGACCGCGCCCGTGCGTCCCAGGAACGCTGGTCGCTGGTAGCCGATCGCGCGTGTGAATTCACCCATCACCGGCGCGCGCACCTCGTCCTGCGATGCGCGCGTGGTGTAGACGTTGTCATGCCCGGCAAACAGGCTGCCAACCGAAATGTCGGAGACGAACGGCACCTTGCTGGCGCCGATCTCCCCGCCCACAGCGTCGAATACGGCCTTGCCGCGCGTCGAACTCGAAAGCCCGATCATCGCCAGCAGTGTCGGATCGGCGAGCGCCGCGCGCATGTTGGCGACAGCCTTGTCTTCCTTGCGTTCATCGTCGAAGAATTTCAGCTCCAGCGGCCGGCCATAGACGCCGCCGGACGCATTGATGCGTGCCTGCTCGGCTGCAGCCAGTCGTTTGATCGCGGCGACGCGCCCGTCGTCGTAGCACTGGTCGTTGCGCGATGAGATGAACACCGCCAGCGAGAGCGGCGGCCCCGAAGCTGCTTCGGCCTCGTCGACCGCATGCGCAGGGCCGGCGAGCAACACCGCCAGCGCCATCGCGCAAATGCTGATCATCGCGAAAAACACGCCGCCGCGCCGGGCGGTCACCCGCCCTGCGGCCACGACATTCCCGATCCGGTAGAGACTGGACATCGCAACATTCCCCCGCTGCCGTATCTGCCTGGGCAGCATCTGACGGCGGCAACCTATAGACGACCGCCACGCTGCCAGCCACGCGCGCCTGCGCCATGACGCCATTCCGTTGCGGATATGAGGCCCATTTGCACGCCCGTACCAAGGCGCCACGG
>CAZDNY010000258.1:0-5343 GCA_964506885.1 uncultured Hyphomicrobiaceae bacterium
CTGCCCCTCCCCTACCATCGAAGCGTACCGACACGCCGCCGTCGTCGCGGCGGGCACACTTGGCACGACGGAGATCCTGGCACGTTCGCGCAAGCGCGGGCTGGCGCTGTCGAACCGGCTGGGCGAACGCTTCACGGCCAATGGGGATTGTCTGGCCGTCGCCTACAACGGCGAGGTGCCGGTCAACAATATCGGTGTGGGTGATCCGCCTCGTGCAAAGATCGATCCGGTCGGGCCCGCGGTTGCCGGCCTCATCGACCTGCGCCGCGATCGGCCGCTGGAGGATGGCATCGCCATCGTCGAGGCAGCATTACCGAGTGCGATGGCGGCGATGGCGCCTGTGATGTTCGCCTCCGGCAGTCTGCCGTTCGGGAAAGATTTCGATCGCAGCCTTTCCGACGAGGCGGGCGAGATCTGGCGAGGGCTCGAAAGCGTGCTGATGGGTGCCTACACGGGTGCGGCCCGCAACAGCCAGACCCTGCTCGGTGTCGGCAACGACTCCGCCGATGGCCGCCTGGTGCTCGATGGTGATCGCCTGCGCATCGACTGGCCCGGCGCGGGGCGCCACCGGATCTATGAAAAGATCGACGACGCCTTCGCGAAGGCAAGCAGCGCGCTCGGGGCAACGCTTTTGAAGAATCCAATGTCGCTGCCCGCGCTCGGCAACAAGCTGACGACCGTGCATCCGCTCGGCGGCTGTGCCATGGCGGCCAACAAGAACGAGGGCGTGGTCGATCATGCATGCCGCGTTTTCGACGGCCGGCCGTCGGCTGGACCGCGCAATGTCTACAAGGGTCTTTTCGTGTGCGACGGCTCGATCATGCCACGTTCGCTGGGCATCCATCCGCTGTTCACGATCACGGCGTTCGCCGAGCGCGCAATGCTGCTGCTGGCGCGCGAACGCGGCTGGACGATGAAGCTCGAGGAAAACCGTGACGGCCCTGCGCATCGTGTCGAGCGCGTCGCCGGGCGCCAAAGTTCGGGACCGCTGGCACGCCTGAAGCACAGGTTTACGCACCGGCGCGAGCGTCGGAGGATGCCGGCATGAAGCGGCTGTCCAAAGCCATTTCCGCGCTGAAGGTGCGCTACGACGTGGTGATCGTGGGCTCGGGCTACGGTGGCGGGGTAGCCGCTTCACGTCTGGCGCGATGCGGGCGTTCGGTGTGTCTGCTGGAGCGCGGGCGCGAGTTCCAGATCGGTGAGTTCCCCGATCAGCCGCTGGAGGCGACGAAGGAGCTGCAGGTTCATGGGCAACACCTGCGTCACGGCTCGCCGCTCGGACTTTACGACCTGCGCCTTGGCGACGATATGCATGTGTTCGTCGGCTGCGGATTGGGCGGCACGTCGCTGATCAACGCCAACGTCGCGCTGCGGCCCGATCCGCGCGTGTGGGAGGATCCGGTCTGGCCGGACGAGCTTGCCGCCGACCCTGCCCTGCTCGAGGGGTTCGCCCGCGCTGAAGCCATGCTGCGGCCGGTGCCGTGTCCAAGCGATGTCAGTCTTGCCAAGCTCGATGCACTCCAGGCGTCGGCTCAGGCGCTCGGGGCCAAATTCACGCGACCGCCGATCAACGTGACGTTCCATGAAGATGTGAACCCCGCGGGCGTGCGCCAGCCGGCGTGTACGCTGTGCGGCGATTGCTGCTCGGGCTGCAATGTCGGTGCGAAGACGACTGTGCAGATGACCTATCTGCCCGATGCGGTGGGCCACGGTGCGGAGATCTTCACCGAAACGCGGGTGTCGCATCTGCGCAAGGAGGGGCGCACGTGGCGGGTCTATTTCGAGCTGGTCGGCACGGAGCGGGAAAAATTCGGCAGCGCGCTGCAATCGGTGGTCGCCGATGTCGTCGTGCTGGCGGCGGGGACGCTGGGATCGACCGAAATCCTGCACCGGTCAGCCGCGCATGGCCTGGCTCTCTCGCGCGAACTCGGACAGCGCTTCACCGGTAACGGCGACGTGCTCGCCTTCGGCTACAACAACGAAACGCGGATCAACGGGATCGGCGCCGGCCATCCTCTGGCGGATGACGTGCCGCCGGTTGGGCCATGCATTGCCGGTGCGATCGACATGCGCGACAGCGGCCGGCTCGAAGACGGCATGATCATCGAGGAAGGCGCCATCCCATCCGGTCTCGCGCCGTTGCTGCCGGCGCTCTTCGCATCCGGCGGCGGCCTGTTCGGCCGCGACACCGATTTCGGCCTCAGGGACGAACTGCGCGAAACCGGTCGCGCGATGAGTTCGCTGCTGCGCGGTGCCTACCACGGGGCTCTCAACCACACGCAGACCTATCTGGTGATGGCGCACGACGATGCCGGCGGGGTCATGCGGCTGGAAGGCGACCGGCTGTCAGTGTCATGGCCCGATGCGGCCCATCAAAAGGTCTTTTCGAGGATCGACGAACGGCTCGAACAGGCCACCGCCGTGCACGGCGGCCGCTATATCAAGAACCCGATTTCGGCACCCTGGCTCGGCCACAACCTCATTACGGTGCATCCACTCGGTGGCTGCGGCATCGGCCACACGCGCGCGAGCGGCGTCGTCAACCACAAGTGCCAGGTGTTCGACGGCGCCGCGGACGCGGGCGAGCGGGCCATCCACGAAGGACTTTACGTCTGCGACGGCGCGGTGATGCCGCGGCCGCTCGGCGTCAACCCGCTACTGACGATCACCGCCATTGCCGAGCGCGCGATGATTCACCTCGCCCGCGACCGCGGCTGGTCATTCGACGATGCTGTCAACCCCGAACTGCCTGAACTGGCCGCTGTGGACGAGGCCGCACATGCGCCACGACCAGCCGGCGTAATGTTCACCGAACGCATGGTGGGCCACCTCTCGGCGGACGTGCTCGACGATTTCGAAAGTTCAGAGCGGGCGGGACGGGCCGCCAACAACAGCCTCGCATTCACCGGCACGATCATCGTCGAGGATGTCGACCGCTTCGAATCGGATGCGCGGCACACCGGCAGCATCGTCGGCAACGTGGAGTGCGCATTCCTTTCAGACGAGCCGCTGGTCATTTCGTCTGGCGTCTTCAACCTGATGCGGATTGATGCCGATGCGGTGGAAACACGCCGCTTCGACTACCGCATGGTGCTGACGGACCGGGCAGGCACCTCCTACCACCTGGAAGGCTTCAAGGTTGTACGGGCTGACGGCGGTCCCGACCTCGTCGCAGACACGACACGCCTCTATGTCACCTTGCGCCGCGGGACGGAGCCAACAGGATCGATTGCGGCGCGCGGCATTCTGCGGATCGCGCCTGACGATTTCATCGTCCAACTGCGCACCATGAAAGGCATCGACGGCGCCAACGCGGCTGATCGTCTTGCCGCTGTCGGCCGCTTCGGCCGCCTGTTCGCGCGCCACCTTTTCGAAATCTACGGCGGTGTGTTCACGCCGCTCGACCGCTACGACCGCTTCAAGCCGCGCAAGAAGCGGGCCTTGCGTACCGACCTGCCAAGCGTGCATCCGTTCCAGACGGCAGACGGCAAGACGCTGCTTCTGACGCGCTACAACGGCGGCGACAAGGGTCCCGTGATCCTCTCTCACGGCCTTGGCGTGTCGAGCAAGATCTTCACGATCGACACCATCGATACCAATCTCGTCGAATTCCTGTTTGCCGCCGGCTACGACTGCTGGCTGCTCGACTATCGCGCCAGCACGGATCTTGGCTATTGCCGGGAGCTGTGGACGGCCGACGATGTGGCGCGCCATGATTACCCGGCTGCCGTTGCCGAAGTATGCCGGCTCACGGGCCGGAGCAGCGTTCAGATGGTGGCACACTGCTTCGGTGCGACCACCTTCTTCATGGCGATGCTCGGCGGATTGCAGGGGGTGCGCTCGGCGGTCGTGTCGCAGATTGCGACCGACGTCATCGTGCCATGGTGGCCGCAACGGCTTCTCGCCCATCTGCGCACGCCCACGCTTCTGTCAAGGATCGGCATGCATGCGGTGAACGCGCGCGCAGGGCGCCATGACGGCCTGGGTATGCGGCTCCTCGACGGCTTGATCCGCGTGGTCATACCATTCCAGAGGGAAGAGCGCACGCACAACGCCACCTCCAACCGGATCACCGCGCTTTATGGTCCGCTCTACGAGATCGACCAACTCAACGACGCCACCATGCGCTCAGGCCTGCCTGAAATGTTCGGCGAGGCCAACATCGCAGCCTTCCAGCAACTGGCAGAGATTGCGCGCCGCAAGATCATCGTCGATGCCGACGGCAACGATTCCTACCTGCCCCACATCGACCGGCTCAGGCTGCCGATCCGCTTCATCCATGGCGCCGAGAACGCCTGCTTCCGACCCTCAAGCACCCGATTGACGCTCGAGCGCCTGCAACACGCGAACGGCGCTGACCTCTACGATCGCAAGGAAATTCCAGGGTACGGCCACATCGATTGTATCTTCGGCAAGAGGGCCGCACGCGATGTCTATCCGTTGATTGTCGAACATTTGGAGAAAACGGCGCTGCAAGGCGCTAAGCCAACGGGGGCGGAGGCAGAATGATATCCGCCCGCGCGTTGTGCGACGATCACCAAGCGGCACCCGGCGGCGTCCTCGTGACGCCGCAGGTAGAGAAGTCGAGCACGAAGGGATGATGCCGGTCATGCAGGACGATCCCAGACGCGGCGGCTGGCATCGCCGGAACGCCGGCGCAGTCAAAAGCGGGCATGCGCGAGGGGGATGGATCGCGCGTTTGTGGGCGCGCCTGCACGTGTCATTCGCGATAGCGGTTGCGCTGCTGTGTTCACATGCCGGCATGACGAATTCCGGCGCGGCTGCCGAGTCCCTCGGAATCGCGATCCACATGAGTTCGGACGGGAACCGCTGCTACGCGCCAGGGCTCGTGGATGCCATTCGCTACTTCACCGGCCAACTCGCCGATCAGGTCAACCGGGAGGGCGGCGTCTCGGGCCGCAAAATCGCGTTGGCCTATTTCGACGATTTCGAGGATCCGGAGAAGACGGTCGCAAACGTGCGCGCGGGCGTCTCGGACAACTCGACCATCGCCATGCTGGGTCTTCCCAGTTCGACGCGCGGGCGCGCCGTCTTCGACGCGCTCGGAGAGCAACTGCGCACGAGCGATATCCCTTTCATCACCGAAATGTCGCTCGACAACATCTTCAGCGAATGGCCAAGCGTGTTCACGATGGCAAGTTCGGTGCGCAACGAGCTTGAAGTCGTGCAGAAGATGATTGCCGCGGGCGGCTACACGCGGCCGGCCTTCGTGGGTGTCGACAACGACCTTTACAGCTTCGCGCTCGAGGAAGGCGTGGCCGGCATTCCGGGCGGACCGGCGCTGGTCGCGCGGCTGCGCGTTCCGGTCCGCGACTACAAGCT
>CAZDNY010000259.1:0-5341 GCA_964506885.1 uncultured Hyphomicrobiaceae bacterium
TCGTCTATGGCCCGCTCGCCAACGGCGCCACCACGCTGATGTTCGAGGGCGTGCCCAACTATCCGACCGCCTCGCGCTTCTGGCACGTGGTCGACAAGTGGAGCGTCAACACCTTCTACACCGCGCCCACCGCCATCCGCGCGCTGATGGGCGCCGGCGAGGACCTCGTCAAGCGCACCGACCGCTCGTCGCTGCGCCTGCTGGGCTCGGTCGGTGAGCCGATCAACCCGGAAGCATGGGAATGGTACTATCATGTGGTCGGCGACGGCCGTTGCCCGATCGTCGATACGTGGTGGCAGACCGAGACGGGCGGCATCCTGATCACCCCGCTGCCCGGCGCCACGGACCTTAAGCCGGGTTCGGCGACGCGTCCGTTCTTCGGCGTCCAGCCGGCGCTGGTCGACGACAAGGGTCAGACGCTCGAAGGTGCAACCCAGGGCAACCTGATCCTGAAGGATAGCTGGCCGGGTCAGATGCGCACGGTCTATCGCGATCACGAGCGCTTCGTTCAGACGTACTTCTCGACCTACCCGGGCAGCTACTTCACTGGTGACGGATGCCGGCGCGACGAGGATGGCTATTACTGGATCACCGGCCGCGTTGATGACGTCATCAACGTTTCGGGTCACCGCATGGGCACCGCCGAGGTCGAAAGCTCTCTCGTCGCCCATCCGATGGTGGCGGAAGCAGCCGTCGTCGGTTACCCGCACGACGTCAAGGGGCAGGGCATCTACTGCTACGTGACACTGAACTCCGGCGTCGAGCCGACCGAGGACCTGAAGAAGGAACTCGTCAAGCACGTGCGCACCGAGATCGGCCCGATCGCAGCGCCCGACCTGATCCAGTTCTCGCCCGGCCTGCCCAAGACCCGTTCGGGCAAGATCATGCGCCGCATCCTGCGCAAGATCGCCGAGGACGACTTCTCCAACCTGGGCGATACCTCGACGCTGGCCGAGCCCGCAGTGGTCGACGACTTGATCACCAACCGCCAGAACAAGAAGGGCTGATCGCCATATCAGCCGGCGACGGCCGGCGTCATGGCGCACTGCAGTCTGGTAAGGCGGCCTGAAGCGAAGGCATTCGCCGGCCGCAGCAAAAGAAAAAAGGGGCATGGCTGCCAGCCGTGCCCCTTGTTTTCTTGAAGCGGCGAGATTGCCTGCGGCCTATCCCGAAACGCGCATTGTCGAGATCTTGCTGGCGATCGCCTTGAACGTCGCGATCAGTTCTTCGGCCGAATCTGCGGCCATGAAGTTGGCCTCTCCGGAGCATTCCTTCAGCAGCGCTTCCGCGTCGGTCGGCGTCTGGAAGCCGACGGTGTAGAGCTGAACGTCGCCGTCCAGGTTGCGGATGTTCTCGCAGATTTTGAGCGCCTGATAGCCGGAGGTGCCGGGCTTGGTTTTGTCGGAGGTTGCCGTGTCCGGCCAGACGTAGCTCTCGCCGCCGTTGCGATAGGCGGTGTTGAACATGCCGTCCGTCATCACGACGACGATCTTGATCGTCCGTTCCTTGTCGTAGTAGCGCGGCGCGCTTTCTCCCGACCAGACGGTTGCCCATTCAGGCGCGACCATGTACCAGCCCCAGCCGACGCCCAGATGGCCCGCAGTGCCGCCGAATCCGGCCAGATTGTCGATCGCGTCATTGACCCGGTCGCGTCCGCTCGAAGTGTAGATGTCGGTCAGGGGCAGGATTTCCGACGGCGGGCACGAATAAGAAGGGTTGTCGGCGGCGCTGCTGGTTCCAAGCAGTCCGCCACTGAACGGCGAGTCGGCCGTATAGGCGCTGCCGCCGGACCGCTCCACGACGCAGCCGTCCACGCTCGTCCCGCCGGTCACGGTTCCGGCGTAGGTGCCGGCGTTGACCGATGCAGAATAAGGAACAATTGACACTTTGACGGCACCGCGGGGCGGTAGCGTCGCCGCCAGAGCGTCGACCATCGCACGGGCGGCATCCTTGAGGCCGCCGATCTTGGCGCCCGAATAGCATGCCTCGCCGGCAGTGGAGGGTATGACGTCACACATCGAACCGGTGACGTCTACGCCCATCGCCAGTTCGATCTTGCGGGGCTTGTAGATCACCCGCGCGCTCGGCGTGAAATCGAAATCGGTAACGCCAGCCGAAATAGCGCCGAACAGAGCCGGCATGGAAACGTCCGCTGTCACGGTAACCGAACCGGTCTGGCGATCGACGATTGTCTGCACGTTCGTCCAGGAAACGTGCTCGACATGAACCCGCTTCATGTAGGACGAGACGTACGCCTCCGCCCGTGATTGGAATTCCGCATCAGACGCGAATTCTTTGTCGAACAGCTTCGCCGCGGCCAGGGCCGCCGCATCGAGTGCCGCGCTCATCTTCGAACGCACGTTGTAGACGCGCGATGAATCGATCGCCACCCCGACGATGCCCAGCAGGACCACGAGGCTGACGCCGAACATCATGGCGACCGCGCCACGTTCGTCGCGACGGAACCGATGGAGGCAGGATGATACGTTCATGAATTCTACTCGGGCGGACTTCTGACTTGCCGCCGTTCAGTAAGCAGTAGAATTGCTAAAATTGTTCGAATGTGCGCTGATTATCATGATCGGCTTACGCACAATCCTCCGCGTGCGTTTCGAAAACCCTAAGCAGCGTCCCGATGTGGGTGGTTTCGAAAGGAAATTAATGAGATTCGACAGGTGGTTAGCGACACCTGACGAACGGGCCCCGGTCGAAATGGAAATGATCGTGGTGGGCGGCATTGAAATTCGGGCTGAGCGCGATGCGAAAATAGCGGCAGGCGCTGCGGTGGACCGATTTGAGGAATTGGCTTTCCGCATCGTCCCCTTTCCAGTCCCGCGCAAGACGGATGCGGCGCCCGTCAGCCAGGTCGAAGCCGGAGATGTCGATCGCGTTGGCCGTTGCGTGCTGACTGCGAAATGATCTGAGCGCTTTCGATCCGATAATATTGCGGCACGCATACCCGCCCATGTGCGCGATGCGCGTGACCCTTGATCCCAGGAGCTCCTGCGCCAGCGGCTGCACATCGTGTTCCATCCACAGCGCCAGAGCCGCCGCCATTTCGCATGTCACTGTGCCGACCGGCAGGGCGGCGCCGCCTGCCGAGTTGAGCCGCACGGCATTCTCCCACCCGCAGCCGTTCTTGATGGGGTTGTCGCTGACGGAGCGGGCGGAGACCTGCGGCTCGGTCAGCGTCGCGCTACAAAGCGCCCGGTTGCGTCTGAGTGCGGCAATGCGAAAATCGACGAACCAGGGGTGCGGTTGCGACAGGTCGAGCCGGGGAAGCGGGTTGATGGCCTGCGGCACCAGCCCGAACCAGAAGGACGCCCCCAGGCTCCCGGCCACAAGCAAAAGCAACAGCAACTTGGCAAAGGCGCGCCCGCGCCGCCTGGGGCGCTCGGGTGGTGTCATGGCAGCTGCAACTCCCTCTTGCGCGCGCATCCCTCCGGCTTCGCCGGCTGCCGCCGGCTTTGTCGCGCCGCGCTTGCGCGAAGATAGTTATTTTCACCGCGATATGGAACCGCTGTGGCAGCGAGCAGGACGCATCGTCGCGCTCACAACGCGTGAAAACCCTGACGAATGCCGGGTTGAGGATGACGTCACAGCTCGCCAAATAAAAGAGCGGCACCGGGGTGCCGCTCAACTCGGTTGTCTCAAGCGATCTCTCGCCCGCCGTCGATCAATGTGTCAGGCGCAGGTTGTTGATCTGCTGGGCGATGGCCCTGAACGCATCGCGCAGCTCGTCGCCACTCGACGTCTCGAAGAAGTTGCGCGGATCGGCAGCGCAATCCTTGAGCGTCTGGATGGCGCGGGCTTGATCGAGCTTGAAGCCGACGGTGTACACGCGGATGCCCTTCGCACGCATCGCGTCGCACGCCATGACCGCAAGGTTCGATGATCTCACGCCGTTGCTGCTGGTGTTGCGTCCGCCGACCGTATTGAATTCGCCGTCGGTCATCAGCACCATCGCCTTGATCGTCTTGGTATCCGAGTAGCTGGCGGCGGCGTTGTCGCCGGTGAAGATGCCGTTCCACTCCGGGGAAAGGAGATACCAGCCCCACTGCGCGCCCAGGTGTCCGGCCGTGCTGCCGCCGGCGGTATAGCTCTGCACTTCCGTGCGCAGCAGATCCTTGTCGTCGGTCAGCGGCACGATCCGCGATGACGTCGGGCAAGTGGCGCCGTTCGAAACACCCGGCGAGCCGGCCGCGTTCAGATACTTCCCGCTCGCAGGCGCGCTCTCGTCTGCGCGATCCGGACCCTGCCGCTCGAACGTGCAATTTCGCGGCGGCGACGTCATGCCGGTGACCGTCGGCGCATAAGCGCCGGCGTTCACGCCCGAGGAGTAAGGCGCCAGCGCGATGCGAACCCTGTTGGGCGTACCGCCGTCGGGAATCAGAATGTCGAACATGTCTTGCGCCGCGGTCTTCAGGTCGTCGAGTTTGCCTGAGCTGCCCATCGAACCGGTAACGTCGAGCGCCATCGAGAGTTCGATGTCCTGCTGTTCGAACGACGTCGAGGCGACCACGGGGAAGACGAACTCGTCGACGCCCGCAAGCCGGGTCAGCGTCATCGGTACCTTCACGGTTGCCGTCACGGTGACGCCGCTGCTGGCGCGGTCGATCTGCACGTCGAGTGAATTGATGGAGCCGAAGCGCTCGGCCACCTTCATGTTCTGGTCGAAATAGGATTGTGCCCGCTGCTGGACGTCCGCATCGGTGAGCTGCCCGTCCAGAAGGGCCTTGCCGGCCGCCAGTGCAGCGGCATCCAACGCCGCCGCCACCCGGGAGCGCTCGTGATTGATGCGCGAATAGTCGAGCGCGACACCCGCGAACATGGTGATGCCGAGGGCCATGATGCCGAACATGATGGCAATGCCGCCGCGCTCGTCCTCACGAAAGGCCTTGATACGCGATGCCAGGGGGAATGCCATGTTCTGTCTCTCCGTACTCACCGCCACTGCGATGACCGAAGAGAAGCAATCGGAATGCCTCGTTGCGGCAGGCACGCCGAAAACCCGCTGTTAACGGCTCAACGTGGTTGAAAATGCGTAAATTTTCCCGCCCGGCAGCCGACGGCGAGGCGCTACTCGATCGCCCGGATGAAAAGATAAGTATCTGATATATAGAGAAAAAGCCTGGGCCAACTAGAAATCGGAGGCGATGCCGCCCTTTTCCCAGTCGCCGTAACGCACCGGGTCGGGTCCCTTGCGCCCGCCGACCTCGCGCTCACGCTTCGTCTCATTCTGAGACTGCTGGCGCCGGCGCTCGTCCGCTTCGGCCAAGGCCCGTTGGGCGGCTGGCGTCAGATTTCGGGGCGCCTCGGGCGGACCATCTGCACGCGACGG
>CAZDNY010000260.1:0-3168 GCA_964506885.1 uncultured Hyphomicrobiaceae bacterium
CTGTCAGCCGATCACGTGATAGCCGGCATCGACGTAGCTGATGTTGCCGGTGATGGCCTTGGCGGCATCGCTGACGAGAAATGTCGCCAGCGCCCCGACGTCATCGAGGGTCACGAGCCTTCCTTCCGGCGCGTCGCGCCGCGCGCGGTCGATGAGCGCATCAAAGTGATCGATGCCAGAGGCTGCCCGCGTCCTGACCGGCCCCGGTGAAAGCGCGTTGACGCGAATTCCGCTTCCTCCGAGTTCAACAGCCATGTATCTGACGGCGGCTTCCAATGCGGCCTTGACGGGACCCATGACATTATAGTGAGCGACTGCTTTCTCGGCGCCGTAGTAGCTCATGGCTAGCAGCGTGCCCCCGCTAGTCATCAGCGGTTCGGCAAGCCGTGCCATGCGCAGGAACGAATGCACGGAAACCTGCATGGCAAGCGCGAATCCGTCCGCCGAGCAGTCGGTAATGCGCCCGTGCAAATCCTCCTTGCGCGCGTAGGCGATTGCATGAAGAACAAAGTCCAGGCGCCCCCAGTCCTTTTTGATGCGCTCGAAGACCGCCTCCAGCTCGCCCGGCATAGTGACATCGCAGGGCATTACGATCGGGCTGGCGAGATCGGATGCAAGAGGCCTGACATAGGGCTGGGCCTTGGCGTTCAGGAAAGTAATCGCGAGATCCGCCCCGGCGGCACGAAAGTGCCGGGCGCACCCATAGGCCAAGCTGTGCTCGTTGGCGATGCCAACAACCAGTCCTTTCTTGCCAGATAGGGCCTCCATCGTTCGCCTCCGCTTCCATCCGAAGTCAACGCTCTAACACATATCGACCGGGAGCATGCTCAAGCGGCGGGTAGCCCTTGTCCGGGGAGCCGAGCGAGAGTGGCGCGACGGACTTCATTGAGTGTGCGTCGAGCCACTCAACCCAAGCCGGCCACCACGAGCCATCCTTGACCTCGGCCCGTGCGTGCCAGGAATCCGGATCGATATGCGGTGAGCCCGTCTGTCGGCTGAGAATGCGGAACTGCCGACCCTTGTGGCCAGGCTCGCTGACAATGCCCGTATTGTGGCCGCCACTGGTCAGCACGAAAGTGACGCTCGTCTCTTCGACCAGGTTGATCTTGTAGACCGAGCGCCATGGCGCAACGTGGTCGCGCTCGGTCGCCACGACGAACAGCGGTACGTCGATGTCGCCGAGGAAAACCGGGCGTCCATCTACTTTGTATCGCCCCTCGAACAAATCATTATGGAGGAACAGCTCCCTTAGATATTCGCTGTGCATGCGGTAAGGCATTCGAGTGGTGTCGGAGTTCCATGCCATGAGGTCAAACATCGCGGGCCTCCGCCCCAAAAGGTACTGCTTGACCACGCGCGACCAGATGAGATCGTTCGACCGCAGCAGCTGGAAGGCGCCGGCCATCTGACGCGTGTCGAGATAGCCCTGGTCCCACATGATGTCCTCTAGGTAGCTGAGCTGGCTGTCGTCGATGAACAGCATGAGCTCACCCGCCTCAGTAAAATCGGTCTGAGCTGCAAATAGGGTCACCGAGTTGAGATGCGCCTGCCGCTCCCTTGCCAGATAGGCTGCAGCGATCGCCAGCAGGGTGCCGCCAAGGCAATAGCCAACCGTGTCGACCTTGACGTCAGGAACGATGGAGCGCACGGCTTTCAGTGCCTCGATGACGCCAAGCCTGAGGTAGTCGTTCAAGCCGAGATTGCGATCCTCCGCCGTAGGGTTGTGCCAGGACATCATAAACACGGTGTGCCCGTTCTCAACTAGGTGCTTGACCAGCGAGTTCGTGGGCGAAAGTTCGAGAATATAGTACTTCATGATCCATGCCGGCACGATGAGAACGGGTTCCGCGCGCACCTCCTTTGTAGTCGGCTTGTACTGGATGAGTTCGATCAGAGGGTTTCGAAACACGACTTCGCCGGGCGTCAAGGCTACCTCCTGACCTGGCTCGAAAACTTCCGCACAGATCGGCTGCTTGCCACCGACGGCACGTTCCCAGTCAGCCCATAGGTTGATGCTGCCGCGGACCAGATTGAGGCCGCCCTCTTTCCAGGTTGCCGCAAGCACCTCGGGGTTGGTCGCGAGAAAGTTAACCGGGGAAATCATGTCGAGCAGCTGGCGCGTCACGAACGCCACCACTGCCTCGTGGTGGGGGGAGACTCCTCGCACGCCCGTTGTAGCGCTATGCCACCATTGCTGGTGAAGCAGAACGGCCTGGTAGAAGAAGCGGAACGGAAGCTGCTGCCATTCTTCCCGGCGGAACCGACTATCCTGCGCCAGCGGCTCGATGCAAAATGAAGAGCTGGTGTTGTCGAATGTCTGCGAAACAAAAGTCGAGAAGCGGATCGCCTTGCGAAAGGCCTGGGCGGCGAGTTGTTGGCGTTTTCCGGGCGCTCCCAGGAGATGAAACGCCCAGTCGGCATAGGCCAACCATAAGGCCGCCGGCGAAAGGCCTAGAGTGGCCTGGCCCAGCCAGGCATGGAACAAACGATCTATACTTGCAGTCGCGCTACCGATTGCAGCCTCTTGTTGGTCGAGGGAGTCGCTGGTTCGTGGCTGCGCGCCATTGCCGAGCGGCCGCTGTTCCTCGACAAGCTCACCAAGCGATGCGCCGACGATCGACGACCATGTCCGCCAAGTCTGAATCGTGGTGTCGTTCAGCCATGCGAGCGGCCACTGCTGATCCTGACCATTGCCGGCCCCAAGTCCAGCGCTTTCGCGATTAGTGGGAGCAGCTGAATAGGGGCCGTCCACAGTTCTATGTGATTTATCTGGAGATGTTGTTCCGGCCATGGGATGCCTCCGAGTCGGCAAGGAGCATCAGTGCACGCTCTCAAGAGCCAGCGCGATACCTTGACCGCCGCCGATGCACATGGTGACAACGCCGCGGTTAAGTCGGTCTCGCTGCATTGAATGCAAAAGGCGAACGGTCAGTACCGCACCGGTGGCCCCGATCGGATGCCCGTGCGCGATGGCTCCGCCCTCAACGTTGACGATGTCCTCAGAGATGCCGAGTTCGCGGACAAGAGCGATCGCAATCGCGGCGAAAGCCTCGTTGATCTCCAGGCGCTCGACGTCGTCCTTGCGCCAACCAGCAAGGGAGAGCGCATTTCGAACCGCCGGTACCGGGCCAAGTCCGAACATTCCCGGCTCGACGGCGCCGATACCAA
>CAZDNY010000260.1:3178-5339 GCA_964506885.1 uncultured Hyphomicrobiaceae bacterium
TTGTCGAGCGGGAGAGTACGAGATCAATTGAAGCTGCCGACCGGCTTCAGCCCGTGGCGTTCCGCCCACTGCCGCTCAGCCACCACGATTGCCGCCGCGCCACTGTTGAGGCCCGGCGCGTTGCCGGCTGTGATCGTTCCGTCGTTGCGGAAAGCAGGCTTGAGATGCGCCAGAGACTCAAAGGTTGTGTCAGGCCGGTTGTGCTCGTCCTTGGCAAAGATTTTTGCGCCCTTGCGTGAAGGCACCTCGACGGGGGCAATCTCGGCCTCAAATTTCCCGGCCGCCTGCGCGGCAGCAAACCGCTGCTGCGACCGCAGCGCCCAGCGGTCCTGTGACTCGCGCGTGATCTGGAATTTTTTCGCCAGATCTTCCGTTACCCAGCCTGAGTGCTTGTCGACGAACGCGTCGTCAAGCCCGTCGCGAAGCATACTATCGAAAATCTCGGCATTGCCCATGCGGTAGCCCCAGCGACTTCGCGTCATCAGATAGGGCGCCTGATCCATGTTCTCCATGCCGCCGGCCATGCCGACGTCCGCGAGCCCAAGCATGATGTCCTGTGCCACGCTCACGATTGCCTGCGCGCCTGAGCCGCACACACGGTTGACGGTCATGGCTGGGGTCTGCGCTGGCAAGCCTCCACGTATCGCCGCCTGGCGTGCTGGGTTCATCTTGGCGCCGGCCTGGATTACTTGGCCCATGACGGCCGTCCCGACCATGCTGGGCTCGAGCGCCGCTCTCCATAGTGCCTCACGTAAGGCCACGGCACCAAGGGTGGCGGCCGCGACGTCCTTCAGCGTACCGTCATAGGTACCAATCGCGGTGCGCACCGGAGCGCAGAGAACGACTTCTCTTTGGGCCATCTTCTTTCCCTTTCCGATCGGTTAGGCGCTTACCCACAGCCCCTATGGCATGTATTTGCCGCCGTTAATCGACAGCGTCGTACCAGTGACGAAGCCGGCCTCGTCACTCGTGAGAAAGGCGATACCCCGTGCGATTTCGTCGGGCCGCGCGAGGCGTCCCATTGGTACGGCGGCCACGATACGGCTCAGGATTTCAGAAGGTACGGCTGCGACCATGCCGGTGTCGGTATAGCCAGGTGCAACGGCGTTGACAGTGATGCCGCGTGCCGCTCCCTCAAGAGCCAGCGCCTTTGTGAAGCCTATGATGCCAGCCTTGGCAGCAGCATAATTTGTCTGCCCGACCTGACCCGAAAGCGCATTGACTGAGCTGACGTTGACGATTCGCCCGAATCGACGCTTGCGCATCTCTCCCACGACAGCGTGGCACATGTTGAAGCAGCCGCCGAGGTCGACCTCAATTACCGAGCGCCACTGCTCATTGGTCATCTTGTGCAGCATCGAGTCGCGCGTGATGCCGGCGTTGTTGACCAAAATATCGACAGGGCCGTGCTTCTTGACCACCTCGTCGACACCGTGCTGGCACGCCGCAAAATCCGATACGTTCCACTCGTAGATTGCAATGCCAGTTTTCTCGTGAAACCGCTCAGCATCCTTGGTGTTGCCAAACCACGTCGCAATGACTGTGCGACCGGCATCCTTAAGCGCCTGACAAGTGGCTGCGCCGATCCCGGTCACGCCTCCCGTTACGATCGCGATTCGTGCCATTTAGAGCTTCCTCCGAACTCATCGAGCGGCGCGTCGCAGAGGAATTGTGCGACTCCACTCTGATATCAACCATTCTGGAGCGCCAACTTTCACGTCGGTCAGGGGCGCTCACTTACATTCTTCTGTTTTGCAGCACGGGAAATCCCGCCAGAGCGACGGATGCCGTTCAGATTTCTTTGCCCGTAGGCCTAGCTTTAATGGAGCAACCCGCAACAATGGTGCCAATGTTGCTTATGTGCTGATCCAGCAGGGCTTATGTGCATCAGGAACTTGTTCCGGGCGCACTTGTCGGCTGATATCCACCACCACGCGCCGCGCCAGACGGCTCTTGTCGTCCTTGAATTGGCTCGTTCCGTTCAGATTGGATTGGTCACAAGTATTCACTCGCAACTGAGTCGGTGGTGGTCGTGACAGTCACCCGACGGAACGCTCAGACCTAAATTTCCGAGACAGAGGCAGTCTGTTGACAACCGATTTGGGGGTTGGTTGTGCAGAGTTTTGTACGGACCGGCTGCTGGCTTTCAGACTGAATTGGA
>CAZDNY010000261.1:0-5330 GCA_964506885.1 uncultured Hyphomicrobiaceae bacterium
ATCCCCGAGTGGGAAGGCCATCTGGGCCAGCCCAACACATACGTGCCGCTCACGACCGCCGCAATGGAGCACAAGATGAACTTGCTCCAGGAGCATTTCGGCACGCAAAGATCCAAGGACTGGTTCGACCGGGAGACGTTCAAGGGCCTGGCGCGCCTGCGCGGCATGGAGTGCCGGGCGCCGGATGGCTACGCCGAGGCGTTCTTCGCCCGCAAACTGCTGATCAACCCGGCCTGAATTTCCATCTTCTTCTGCCGAGAAAAATTGTCCGGCACGCAATTGAACGCGGCCGGACAATCATTTTCCTATTTGCGGTTCATCACCACAAGTGCAGCTCTACGCCACTTTCGTCTGCGCGGCACTGCCAGCCGCATCAGCCGGCAGGTTATATGGGCGGTAGACAACCTGAGAGGGGCGCCCAACGAGATATTTCTCTGCACCATCGCTGAGCGCGCGCCGGTAGACCGAAAGCGCAGCGTCGATCGCATCGATCGTGCGATCGATATCCTCATCCTTGTGCGCATAGCTCACCACCAGGGACGGCATCAGCACGCCGCGACGGATCGTTTCCTGAAGGAACAGCGAGCGGAATGCCTGTGACGGCTGCCCGGCGGGATCGCGGGTCTCGTAGGCGAGGCAGCACGGCTTGCCGACGATCCTGACGTAGTCCTCCAGGCCATGCCGGCGGATCGCCTGTTCGGCACCCGTCTTCAGCCTTTCACCCTGCCGATAGAGCGTCTCGATGACCGGCTCGTCACGATAAACGCGCATCGTTGCAATAGCGGCCGCCAGTGCGTGGGTCTCCGCACCATGCGTCGTTGAGAGAAGAAAGACGCGCGGACGGTCCGTGTGATCGAGGCCACCAAGGCGCATGTACTCGCGCTTGCCTGCCAACGCCGAAACAGAAAAGCCGTTCGCAAGCGCCTTGCCGAATGTCGAAAGGTCCGGCGTGATCCCGTAATAGGCCTGCGCACCGCTCTTGTGCCAGCGGAAGCCTGTGATCATCTCGTCGAGAATGAGCAACGCTCCATTCGCATGACACAGATCGATGAGCGCATGCAGATAGCCCGGATCGGGGTCCGGCCCCCGCGATGCTTCCAGGATGAAGGCCGCGATCTTTCCCGGATGGGCCGCGAACAAGGCACGCGCGCTGTCCAGATCGTTCCAACGGAACGTCACGCTCAGATCGCGCACCGCCTGCGGGACGCCCGCATTGACCGGCGTCGTCCCGATGAACCAGTCATCCGTCGAAAAGAAGGGATGATCCGCGCAAAGCCCGATCATGTCCCGGCCGGTATAGGCACGCGCCAGACGCACCGCTGCCGACGTCGCATCGGATCCGTCCTTGCAGAACTTCACCATTTCCGCCCCGTCGATCAGCTCGAGCAGTTGCTCGGCACACAACACCTCGATCTCGGCAGGCCGCGTGAAATTGCAGCCTTTCTCCATCTCGGCACGTGCCGCCTGCAAGACGCCGGGATGAGCATGCCCCAGACCCACCGCACGGTTGCCCATCCCGTACTCGATGTATTCGTTGCCATCGACGTCCCAAACGTGACACCCCCGGCCCCGGGCGATGAAGCCCGGCGCTGTAACCGGATACTGGTCATCACCTTTCGCGTAGGTATGACATCCGCCGGGGATCAGCCGATGCGCCCGCTCCTGCAGCGTCGCAGAAGCCGCGCGCGTTAGAAAGCCGCCGCTCATCGAGTTCACTGCGAACCTCCATCAAGCGCATAACCGCGATCGCGCTCGCAGTCACGGCGCAGGACACCGGGAGTCTTGAGCGATTCGGGAATACGCCCGTTGGCCAGTTGATTTGCGAGATACGAGACCTCGGTACGATTGTGGGCCTTCAAGCGCTTCATGATGTTGCGCACGTGGACCTTGACCGTGCTCTCTTTCATATTGAGCTCGAACGCGATGATCTTGTTCGCCTTCCCCTTCCTCAGAGCATCGATCACGGCGATCTGACGCGCTGTGAAGAATTCGCGCAAACGCTCCTGGTTGGCAGTCGCCTCCGTCGCGGCCGGCTGCTCAGGCTCCGGCGGCGGCGGTGTTGCCTTGGGTGGCGTCCGCCCCGATTGTACGACGCGGATCGCTGCAATTGCGACGTCGAGCGGCATGCTCGTCGAAATGTATCCGCTCGGATGTGCGTCTTCACCAGGGTCTGCGCCGGCAACCTTCAGCGTATCGCTGAGGATCAGGATCGGCGTCTGCGGCAGCGCGTCGAAAGCGCGCTCCAGAAGGTCCTGGTTGGGTTTGGAGTCCAGAGCACCGGGACAGCTCAGCAGCACGAGACCCACGTTGCTGGCACTGGCCAGCCAAAGACATTCATCGAGACTGGCAACGCCAACGATGTTCATCTCGACAGAGGACTTGAGGTTCCTGACAAGACAGTCGCGGATGAGCGAGCGGGCATCGACCACCACCACGATGGCGTCGCTTGCCTTCGGCGCCTCGGCCGTCTTGACCCTGGATGTATCTTCGATCTGCTTCTTCGGAGGAGTGCTGGCACAATGCAATTCGCGTGACGAAATGGCGGCATTCGCGGGGGGGACAAATGCTTTCATCTGAGACCTCTTGACTGGTACGCATACTGGAGCGGATGCCGCGTGCGACGACTTGGCGTCGACAACCGTCGGGCAGAGTTGCGACGGATAATCACCCTGCATCCGCGGACTTCCCGAACACGCTGAACAAGGGCGTTCGTGAAATCACAAATGGTCTGTCTGAAAATTCGAAACGCTTCGGCAGGACACCTCCATTGCTCGTGTGAACACACACCATCCCTCGCCCGGCAATTTCACTTGCCGAACTTTTCCATCGTCCAGCACGCGTGCCGGACGCATCTGAGAGGCTGAGAATTTCCCGCTCTACCGAACTTCGCCGATTGCCCAGCATGCTGACCGCATTGGCGCGTCTCGCAGCTGACACATCCCCCTTTTGACGATCCACGCCGGCCTCGTAACGACCGAAGGAAGCAGCTGAGGGAGGGCTACCTCGATTGAACATCACCACTATAACTAAAGTGCATTACATGATGATTGCCCGAACCTAACAGCGCTGTCATTTACGCAATTTTTTTCGTATCAATATCAGGAATTTTTGTCGGCACCGGGAAGTACAGCGTTACCTTCGTACCAACACCCTCCTCGCTTTCGAGGTAGATCGAGCCGTCGTGGAGTTCAACGATGCTCTTAGCTATCGACAGTCCAAGCCCGACGCGCCGCAGGTCACCGGCGCGCACACGCTCCGAGCGATAGAACCGATCGAAGATCCGGGCCCGCGCCTCCAGCGGTACACCCTCCCCGGTATCGATCACTTTCACCACCACGCGATCGACCTGCATCTCTCCACTTAACGAAATCGAGCCACCGCGGGGCGTATGCGCAATCGCGTTGGCGATCAGATTCGACACCGCGCGCTGGAACAGTACCGGATCGACATCGGCCTCGACCGGCTCATCCGTCACGCATGCAAGCTCGACCCCCGCCTCTTTCGCGCTCGCGCGAAACGAATGAGCCAGAAGTTGGAGCTCTGAATTGACGTCGATCCAGATGCGTTGCAGCGCCATCGCCGCATTTTCCGCCCTTGCCAGGAACAACAGGCTGCTCACCAACTGAGACAAACGCTGGCATTCTTCCGTATTCGACACCAGCGCATCGCGGTACTGCTCGGCGCTGCGCGGGCGCGACAGCGTGATCTCCGACGCAAGCAGCATCTTATTCACCGGATTGCGGAATTCATGCGCTACATCGTCGGCATAGTGGCGCAGACGTTCGTAGGCGGTCTGCTGACGGTCGAGCATCGCATTCATCTGCCACACCAGCCGCTCCAACTCCCGCGGCCAGCCGTCGCGCGGCAGACGGTAGGCCAGCGAGCCCGTCTCGATCGCCGCCGTCGCTTCCGAGATACGTTCCAGCGGCCGCAACTCGTTCGTCGTCACGACCCAGGCAATTGTTGCCCCCCCGGCCATGAGGGTGATCGTCAGTGCCATCAGAAGTTTGCGGTAGGTCAGAAGCGCCGCGCGTTCCGTCGTAGCATCCGTCGCCACCAGAAATTGTGCTACATCGCCCGGACCTGCGCGTTCATCCATCATTTCGAACAGCTGAGCCCGGTAGAACTCCCCCCCATCACCCTCGATTCCCGCTGGCGACGTCAGGCTCGTCTGCAACGCCGTCAACCCCTGCGCGAGAGACGGTGGCATGGCAGGCGTATCCGCCAACACCCGATTGTTGCCTGAAATGAGACGCACGAAGTTCGCGCGCCCTGCGCGGGTCCCCGGCCACCCGGCCAGCACCTGCGACATGACCCCGCGAGCGCCATCCGACTTCAGCCGGGCGGAGAACTCCTGGTGGGTCTCGGAGAGCAATCGATCTGCCGAATTGTGTAGCGCCGCATCGGTGCCAAAATAAAGCAGCACGCCGAACAGCAGCATTTGGGCAAGCGAAAGAAGAATCACCCAAAAAGCAAGTCGCCCGCGGATTGATCTGCGAAATTGACCGAAAACAGGCTTTAAATGAGCGGAGGCCTCATTCAGCATCCGAGCGTAAGACATAGCCCCTTCCGCGAACCGTATGGATAAGTTTACGCGGGAAAGGATCGTCGACTTTTGCCCGCAGCCGTCTGATACTGACATCGACCACATTGCTGTCGTGATCGTAAGCGCTATCCCACACTTGCTCGGCAATATAAGTGCGCGAAAGCACCTGCCCTTGCTTGCGCATCAGCAACTCCAGCAGCTGGAGCTCTTTGACCGACAGTTGAATAAGAGTGTCGCTCCGGCGCGCCTGATGCCGGGCTGGATCGAGCCGGAGATCTGCAACCTCGAGAACTGTGGGCGCTTCATGATGCCCACGGCGCACCAGATTGCGTACCCGGGCAAGAAGCTCCGCAAACGCAAACGGCTTGATGAGGTAGTCTTCCGCCCCGTGCGTTAACCCATGCACGCGGCACTCGATGGAGTCCCGGGCGGTAAGCATTAGCACCGGTGTCTTGCAACCTTCCTTCTCCAGATTTGTGAGTACGCCCCAGCCATCCATGACGGGGAGCATCACATCCAGAATGATGAGGTCATATTCACCAGTTGAGGCCAGATCCAAACCTCTCTGGCCATCCGACGCATGGTCGACGACAAACCCCTCTTCGGAGAGACCGCACCGCAAATAGCGGGCCGTCTTTTCGTCGTCCTCCACGATCAGCAGGGGCATCTGCACCTCCCGCGAACGATCATTACAGCTAGCTAAAACGGCTAGAGCCGCTAATGAAACAAAGCATTAATTCTCAGATAATATGGTATTGATATATAAGTCAAATGAAGAAGGGTC
>CAZDNY010000262.1:0-5312 GCA_964506885.1 uncultured Hyphomicrobiaceae bacterium
GCTCCGGGCAAGGTGGAGATCATCAGTGTGAGAACTTCGCCCGAGACCATTGAGGACAGCTTGAGAACCGCGCCGACGCAATCGCGGATGATGTCCTCGCCGCACTCCTTGACCACCTGGGGCATCTCGTCGAGATAGCTGACGAGAAGTGCGGGACCTTTGCCCAGGGCGATCAGAGCCCTGGCGCCGTCGAGATAGTCCTTCAGGCCGGCGGGCGACATGAGGCGGGCGCACTCGTGGAACAGACCGTCCAGGGTATGTTCAAGTTCCGGCGCGGCCCTGATCAGCTCTTCACGATAGTCGCCCAGCTCAACCTTCATGCTGCCCGGTCTTTGCTGCTGTCCGTGATCGCGGGAAAGAAGGTGCTGACAGCGGCCTGCAGCGTGTCGCGCATATCGGGGTCGTCGGTCAGCGGCTCCACCAGCGCCATCTGGCAGGCCGCCGGCGCCGGGATGTTCTTGGCTATCAACTGGCCCGCGTAGATCAAAAGGCGCGTCGACATGCCCTCGTCGAGGCCGTGGCCCTTCAGATTGCGCGAGCGTTCGGCCACCTGTACGAGCCGCTCGGCAATCGCGCGGTCGATGCCGGCTTCGTGGGCGACGATCTCGGCTTCCACATCGGCCTTGGGAAAATCGAAGGACATGGCGCCGAAGCGCTGCTTGGTGGACTGCTTCAAGTCCTTCATCATCGACTGGTAGCCGGGATTGTAGGAAATCACGACCTGGAAATCGGGATGGGCGTTGACCACTTCGCCCTTCTTCTCGAGCGGCAGCTGCCGTCTGTGGTCCGTGAGGGGATGGATAACGACTGTCGTGTCCTGGCGTGCTTCCACCACCTCGTCGAGATAGCAGATGGCACCGATGCGGGCGGCGATGGTCAGCGGGCCGTCCTGCCATTTCGTGCCGTTGATATCCAGAAGGAAGCGCCCGACCAGATCGGAGGCCGTCATATCCTCGTTGCAGGCTACCGCGATGAGCGGCTTGCCGAGCTTCCACGCCATGTATTCGACAAAGCGCGACTTGCCGCACCCTGTCGGACCCTTCAGCATGACCGGCATGCGCACGTCATATGCGGCGGCAAACTGCTCGATCTCCTTGCCGACCGGCCGGTAGTAGGGCTCCGTCTCGATACGAAACTGCTTGGGATCGATATCGCTCATCTTGGAACACCTCCGGCACGATCGTTTCTTGATTGCATGACGAATTTCTATCTGCAACCGCCCGGAGCCGCCGCGCAAGCGGCTCCGGACTATGCATCAGACCTTGATCTCGGCGCGGTGAACAACCATGGCCGTGCCCTGGGACTGCTGGAAGTTGTCGTAGCCAATCAGGCGCACATGGTTTTTCGGGTTTGCCTTCCTGCAGGCCTCGATTTCGCGGAAGATCGCGTCGATGTCGGTCTCGCCAAACATCGGCAGCTTCCACATGTACCAGTAGTTGGACGAAGCATTCTCAGGCTCGGTGTGCTCGATGCCGGGGTTCCATCCCTTGCGAACGATATACTCCACCTGCTTGCGAAGCTCGTCGGGGGTCAGCTCGGGCAGATAGGAGAACGTTTCCATCTTGCGGCTGTTTGGGTCCGACAGGCGGGAGCTGTAATCTTGCACGTCGCTCATCATTCAATTCCTTTGTTGTGGTGGCTGATGTCGTATGCCGAACGAGCTTAGCGGTGCACGACGTCGAGCTTGTCCACGGTGTCGAATTCGAACTTGATTTCCTTCCATGTCTCCATGGCGATCTTCAGTTCGGGGCTGTGCTTGGCCGCGGCCGTGAGGATGTCCTTGCCTTCCTTCTCCAGCTCGCGGCCCTCGTTGCGTGCCTTGACGCAGGCCTCCACCGCGACGCGGTTGGCTGCAGCGCCGGCGGCGTTGCCCCACGGGTGGCCCAACGTGCCGCCGCCGAACTGCAGACAGGCATCGTCGCCGAAGATGGAGACCAGCGCCGGCATGTGCCAGACGTGGATGCCGCCCGAGGCAACCGGGATAACGCCCGGCATGCGGCCCCAGTCCTGATCGAAGAAGATGCCGCGCGAGCGGTCTTCCTTGATGTAGCGGTCACGCATCAGGTCGATCCAGCCCAACGTGGCCGCGCGGTCGCCTTCCAGCTTGCCGACAACAGTACCCGAGTGCAGATGGTCGCCACCCAACAGTCGGAGCATCTTGGCGAGGACGCGGAAGTTGATGCCGTGCTTGGGGTGCCGGTCGATGACGCCATGCATGGCGCGGTGGACGTGCAGCAGAAGACCGTTGTCGCGGCACCACCTGGACAGCGAGTTGTGCGCCGCCCAGCCGAGTGTCAGGTAGTCGCTCATGATGATCGGCGTGCCGATCTCCTTGGCGAACTCGGCGCGCTTGAACATCTCCTCGACGTCGGGGGCGGTGACGTTGAGATAGTGGCCCTTGCGCTCACCCGTCTCGGCCTCGGCCTTCTCGATCGCCTCCTGGCAGAACAGGAAGCGGTCGCGCCAGCGCATGAAGGGCTGCGAGTTGACGTTTTCGTCGTCCTTGGTGAAATCGAGGCCGCCACGCAGCGCCTCGTAGACGGCGCGTCCGTAATTCTTTGCCGACAGACCGAGCTTCGGCTTGATGGTGCAGCCCAGGAACGGGCGGCCATACTTGTTGAGCTTGTCGCGCTCGACCTGAATGCCATGGGGCGGGCCGTTACAGGTGGTGACGAACCACAGCGGGAAGCGGACGTCTTCCAGTCGCAGGGCGCGGACGGCCTTGAAGCCGAACACGTTGCCGACCAGAGACGTGAACAGGTTGACGACCGATCCCTCCTCGAACAGGCCCATCGGGTAGGCGACGAAGGCGTAGTAGGACTCGTCGTCACCGGGCACGTCCTCGATCGCGTAGGCGCGGCCCTTGTAGTACTCCAGGTCGGTGAGCAGGTCGGTCCACACCGTCGTCCAGGTGCCCGTCGACGACTCGGCGGCGACGGCGGCGGCGGCTTCTTCACGCGGCACGCCAGGCTGCGGCGTAATCTTGAAGCAGGCCAGGACGTCGCTGTCCTTGGGTGTATAGTGCGGTTCCCAGTAGGTCTCGCGGTACTCTTTCACGCCAGCTGAATACTTGCTGGCAGGCTGATGCTTGTTCATCTTGGCTTTCCTGTCTTCATGGAATTGAGTTGCAAAGGCTGTCGCTTGTCCGGGCGCCGGTGCTAGGCGGCCTTGGCCACGCCGACGTTGGGATCGAGCGTGCCGCTGGCATAGCGCTTGGCCATCTCGCTCATGGGAACGACCTTGATCCTGGATGCGTTGCCTGCGGTGCCAAACGCCTCGAAGCGCTCCTTGCATACCTTGCTCATCGCATCCATGGCTGGCTTGAGGAACTTGCGCGGATCGAACTCGGACTTGGCCGTCGCAGCAATGCGGCGCATCTCAGCGGTTCCGGCAAGGCGCAGGTCGGTGTCGATGTTGACCTTGCGCACACCCATCTTGATGCCGCGCACGATCTCCTCGACGGGCACGCCGTAGGTCTCCTTCATCTGGCCACCGAACTCGTTGAACACGGCCTGCCATTCTTCCGGCACTGACGACGATCCGTGCATCACGATGTGCGTGTTGGGCAGCTTGGCGTGGATCTTCTCGATCACGTCCATGGCCAGCACGTCGCCGGTCGGCTTGCGCGTAAACTTGTAGGCGCCATGCGAGGTGCCGATGGCGACGGCCAATGCGTCCACCTTGGTCTCGGCAACGAAGCGCATGGCCTCGTCGGGATCTGTCAGCAGCATCGACTTGTCGAGTTTGCCTTCAAAACCGTGGCCGTCCTCGGCCTCGCCCTGGCCGGTCTCCAGAGAGCCGAGGCAGCCCAACTCGCCTTCGACGGACGCGCCGACCATGTGCGCGAGATCGGCGACCTGCCGGGTGATGCGTACGTTGTAGTCGTAGTCCGCCGGTGTCTTGGCGTCTTCTTTCAAAGATCCGTCCATCATGACCGAGGTGAAGCCGTTCTGGATCGCCGACAGGCATGTGGCAACGTTGTTGCCGTGGTCCTGATGGATGCAGATCGGGATATCGGGATACATCAACTCCAGCGCCTCCATCATCTTGGAGAGCATGATGTCGTTGGCGTAGGAGCGGGCGCCGCGCGAGGCCTGGATGATGACGGGCGAGTCGGTCTTCTTGGCCGCCTCGAGGATCGCCAGACCCTGCTCCATGTTGTTGATGTTGAATGCGGGCACGCCGTAGCCGTGCTCGGCAGCGTGATCCAGAAGCTGACGCAGTGTGATGCGGGCCATCAGCGAACCTCCTCGAGTTGACCATTCTTGCGAGCGCTCGCCTGATTCTTCAGAAGTGCGGCGACGCCTGGCAGTTCACGACCCTCGAGCCATTCGAGGAACGCACCGCCTGCGGTTGAAACGTAGGTGAAACGATCCGCCACTCCGGCGGCATTGAGGGCGGCAACCGTGTCGCCGCCGCCTGCGACGGCGACGAGTTTGCCGTCAGAAACCAGATCTGCTGCCGCACGGGCGATGGCGAAGGTGCCGTTGCCGAACGGCTCCAACTCGAAGGCGCCGAGCGGTCCGTTCCAGAGCAGGGTCGAGAGCGTGCCCAGCGACGCCTTCAGCTCCTCGATGGTGCGGGGACCGACGTCGAGGATCATGCCCTCGGATGAGACCTGATCGACCTGCACGGTTACGTGCGGCGCGTTGGCTGCGAAGCTCTCGGCGACGACAACGTCGCTGGGAAGCAGGATTTCGCAGTTGGTTTCTCCGGCCTTGGCCATGATGCGCGCCGCTGTTTCGACCATATCGGCCTCGATCAGCGACTTACCCACCTGGATTCCCTTGGCCAGCAGGAATGTGTTGGCCATGCCACCGCCGATGATGACGCGGTCCATCTTGGTGATCAAATTCTCGAGTACCGCGATCTTCGAAGAGATCTTGGCGCCGCCGACCAATGCCGCCGTCGGCCGCTTGGGGCTTTCCAGAGCGGATTCGAGCGCGCTGATCTCGTCTCCCATCAGGCGCCCCGCGTAGGCCGGCATCAGCTCGGCCAAACCGGTGATCGAAGCGTGCGCGCGGTGCGAGGACGAGAAGGCATCGGAAACGAAGATCTCTCCCAGCTTGGCCAGCGACCTGGCGAACTCCATGTCGCCCTTCTCCTCACCGGCGTGGAAGCGTACGTTTTCCAGCAGGAACACTTCTCCGGGCTTGGCAGCCGTGATCGCCTGTTCGACGTCGGGTCCCACGCAGTCGGGCAGGAACTT
Organism: uncultured Hyphomicrobiaceae bacterium; assembly: GCA_964506885.1. Lineage (GTDB taxonomy): Bacteria > Pseudomonadota > Alphaproteobacteria > Rhizobiales > Hyphomicrobiaceae > JAEUMD01. The sequence continues at coordinate 5,210 of CAZDNY010000262.1, forward strand.
AACCTCCTGCCCCAGTGCGTCTGCCAAAGCGGGGGCGACCGGGGCCAACGAATATTCGGGCGCGCGCTTGCCTTTGGGGCGGCCGAGGTGGCTCAGGATAACG
>CAZDNY010000263.1:0-5299 GCA_964506885.1 uncultured Hyphomicrobiaceae bacterium
AGGGCTGGCGGCTGGTCAACGGGCAATGCGTCAAAATCCGTGCGGGAGAGAAGCCCGGCGGATGTCCCCCTGGCACCCGCCCCGTGCCTGAAACCGACAATTGCGTGCCGATCAAGAAAGTGCGCAAACCGCTGCGCTGCAAAAGCGGCTACATCAAGCTCGAGGGCAAGTGCATCCGGCGCAACGAAGCGGCAAGCTACTGCGGCCCCGGCTACCGGCCGCAGGGCGGCAAGTGCGTGCCAGGTGCTTATCAGGCACCGCCCAAAGGTACCAAGCGCCCGCAATGGCAGATCGACGCCATCAAGAAGGGCTGCAAACCGGGGCAGGGCTGGAACGCGCAGGAAGGCTGCCACGAGAACGATTGAGCGGACGGCTTGCGTCACTCCGGCCCGCACGCGATGCAGAGGACCTCCTCAGATAGGGCAAGTTTGGCACGGCCTGACCGCTGCGCACTTCGGCTGAACATGATCTCTTTAACTGAGGCATGTTCTTCACGCCGAACCGCTGCGCACTTCGGCTGAACATGCCTAGAACGGATACTTGCGGCCGAAGAGGGCGGCGTAGAGACGCTCGTCGCGGCGATAGATGTCGGGGCGGAACTGGATGTCCCCGTCACCATCGCGCCAGGCGGTCGCATAGGTGATGTGCACCGCGATCGGCGACTTCAGCGTGACAACCGTGCGCTCGCCGCTTGCCAAAACCCGTTCGATGCGTGCGCGGTCCCAGTCGCCCAGTTGCGCCAGCACCTGCTCGGCCATGTCGATGGGACGCGCGAGACGCACGCAACCATGCGAGAAGGCGCGCTGCGTCTGCCCGAACAAGGAGCGCGCCGGTGTGTCGTGCATGTAGACGTTGAACTGGTTGGGGAACATGAATTTGACGCGCCCCAGTGCGTTGTCGGGTCCGGGCTTCTGACGCAAGCGCGCAGGGAAATTGCCGGCCGAATAGCTCCGCCAGTCGATCGACGTCAGGGCGACAGGCTTGTCACCCAGCACTGCTTCGTAACCCTGGCTTGCCAACGACTGCGGGCGCGTGCGCAGCTTTTCGAGCATCTCGTTGACGGCAATCGAGTGTGGCACGTTCCAGTAGGGGTTGATCTCCACGTATTCCATCTGATCGGAGAACACGGGCGTCTGGTGGTAGGGCGTACCGACGACGACGCGCATCAACTCGATCCGGCTGCCGTTCTTGACGCGGCGCAGCTCGAAGGCGGCGATGTTGACCTTGATATAGTCCTTGCCGAGGTCCTCCGGCATCCAGCGCCAGCGCTCCATGGTCATGATGATCTGACGCAGCCGCTCAGCGACGGGAATGTTGAGCTGCAGATACGTGCGCTTGCCGACGACGCCGTCAGCATCAAGCCCGTGGCGCGCCTGGAAACGCTTGACCGCGGCGACGAGGTCTTCGGTGTATGTCTTCTCCGCCCCGGCAGGCGGCTCGGCGGATGCGCCATCGGTGATGGCAAGGCGCCGGCGCAGGGCGGGGACGACGTCTGCTTCCATGCCGGGCTTGAGCAGGTCGCCGACGGGGACCTCGGGCCAGCCACCGGCCGTTTCAATGGCGCGATATTCCTTCAGCGCCTTCTTCAGGCTGAGGTAGTCGGGGATCTGGGGCTGCCAGGCGTCGAAAAACTTTTCAACGTCGCCCAAGGCCGACAGCAGACGCAGGGCGGCCACCATGTCGATCGTCTTGGGCTGCCAGTAGAGTTTCGGCTCGATCTTGGTCGGCAGGAACCGTCCGACTTTCAGGTCTGACGCGTACTTGAGAAAGAATGCCGACCAATACAGTTCGGCGACAGCGGTTCTCGTGATGCGCGCATCGCGCGACAGGGCGAAGCGATCCGGACGCTTGGCCGCCAGCATCTGTTCGATGGGATAATCGGCAGGATCGAGGCCATCGGTGTCAGCGTTGCGCATGCGTGCGAGAAGACCGCGGACACGGCCTGCATCGCTCCAAAGCAGCGTCGCAGTCGAGTCGCCATAGTAGCTCTGCAAGGCCTGCCTGCGCTGTCGAACGGCATGAGGGAGGTCGGCGTCTTCGCTGCCCAGCAAATCGCGAATGACGGTCGGCACATCGCGGCTGACAAACTTGAGCGCGGGTGGGGATGTCTCACCGGCCGGCGTCTGCGTAGCCGCTTCGGTCGCAGGCTGGGTGGCGGATTGTGCGGCTGCCGCTGCCGCCAGCGCGACGACGGCTGCGCAGATCAGCGCCGCATCACGGCAGAAGCGCAGCACTGGGTTACCGGCGGCCGTCATCGATCGTTGAGGCTCCTTGTCCGTTGGTGCCATGCACACGTCTTGGTCTTGGCCTACCCTGAGCCGCCGCGACCACAACGGTCCAGCGAAATGAACGACCTGACCAAAACGAAAGATCGTGACAACGATACGGCCAATTCAGCGCCAATCCGCCGAACAGCAAATCGTCTACCCCAAGAATTTCAGACGTCCACGTCGCGGTGCAAAGCCCCGCTCATTCCACCTTGTGACTCTTAAGCTCGGTCACCAGCTCATTCAAGCGCACCGCCACTTCGAAGCCGGTGTCGACGGTCTGCTTGAGCGTGGCACGGCTCTGGATCAGTCCGTTGAGGCGTTCCTGCTGCTCGCCGAAACCGAAGAAGACCTCCTCGGGCGGTTCGATGTTGCCATCCTCGATCGCGCACATCACGTCGAAGGCATTCTGGGAGGCCAGCACCAGCATCGAGGCGATATCGTTCATGAGCTGATGGTAGAGGCGGCAGGCTTCGGCTTCGACGCGGGGGCCATGGACGCCGAATTTCAGCGGCGATGAACCCTGGGCCCCCTCACCGGCATAGAGCTTGGGGTTGCGCTTGAAGCGGCGGAAGATCTCGATCAGACCCAGACAGCAGCTTTCCAGATCGCGCAGCGCCGTGCCCGGCTTGCGCTTGGGCCTGGGGCGATCGTCAGTGCGCTCTTCGGCGACCCAGTTGATGGTTGCGATCGAAGAAATGGCACCTAAGGCCGCGATCGCAGGCAGCACCGCCGCAAACGGATCTGGCGCAGTGCGACTGTCGCCCGTCACTTCGAATTCGCGCACCCTCGGCTTGTATTTGGATTTCGGATTGGCCACGTGATCGTTCCATTCGCTGGGTGGCCCCGTCCCGCACAGGCGCCTTGGCTTCGACGTGCGGCGGATGCTGCTACATGGCGCCTGCGGATGGCAAGGCGATCCCGGAGCGGGCGCGCAAAGCTTTCTGGAACCGTGGTGCGCTGTCCTCAACGAATTATTTACCGGATCGAGAGGATTTGAGCATTTGCGGCGGTGTTTCCGCGACACCGCCGCTCGTCGATGGTAATAGTTCGACAACCGAACTCTCTTGAATGCCGGGAAGAATCGCGCGCATGGCCGAGGCCCTCGTCGCTTTGAAGTCATTGGTGAAACCGCTTGTTCCAAGGCGGATTCTGGAGCAGTGGCGGCGCCGCCGCTACGAGGCGGAGCAGGCGCGCTACAAGGATCGTCCGCTCAACGAGGTGTTCGAGGAAATCTACGAACAACACACCTGGGATCGCCAGGGTTCGACGGCGCGCTATCGCTCCGGACCGGGGTCGGACGCTTCGGTCACACAGCGCTACGAAGCATTCGTCGTCGACTATCTGATGCGGCACCCGGACGTCCAAACGCTCGTCGATATCGGCTGCGGCGACTTCCAGGTCTCATCGCGCATCCTCGACGCACTGGCACTACAGGGGCGACGGGTCGATTACGTGGGCTGCGACATTGCCGCCAACGTCGTTGCCTACAACACCGAGACATTCGGCCGTCCGGGCGTGGCGTTCCAGGTGCTCGATGTGACACGGCAAGTACCGCCGGTGGGTGATCTGGTCACGGTGCGCGAAGTCTTCCAGCATCTGTCGAACGCGCACATCACAGCAGCGCTGGCAAACCTCGGCAGGCGCTACCAGCGCGCCATCATCACCGAGTCGGTGCTGCCTCGGGTTACGACCCCCAACGTCGATATCGTCAGCGGGTATCGCACGCGCGACGGCTATGGGTCGGGCGTGCTCGTCGACTTGCCGCCCTTCGGACTGGATGTCGTGGAAGAGCACGTGACACCGGTGTCCGATACCCATCACCTGCGTACGACGGTCGTGGCGCTCTGATAGCCTGCCGTTTGCAGCCTCGGGCCTGTTCTGCAACATTCTCGAAAAGGGAGTGTGCATGCTGAAGGATCTGGTCGCTTTTCTGCAGCAGGACCATGTGCAGCCGTACTACATCGGGTTGTGCATGGCGACGATGATCGTGCCGATGCTGTGGCTTGCCCTGTGGTTTCATCGCAGGATCGGCAACAGCGAAGGCGGACGGCGGCTGATGCGCGATCACAGCACGGTGGCGCCGACGCGGTCACGTTCGCCGATTGCGGCGGGACGGCAAATCGGACATGCGGCGGGACTCTTCAAGGGCATTCAGTCCGGCGCCTACGGCCAGGAGGTCAAGGCGACCTACAGGGTCGTATGGATCGTGGTGGCGCTATGGCTGGCGGCGAACGCGCTGGTCTGGGGTCTGCCGCTTTATGGTCTTTCGCTTTATGGACCGCAGAGCGCCGACTTCCATCAGATCGACACCAAGGATACGTTCAAGAACGTACCTCAACAGTCTTGGTAATCTCAAAACACCCATGCCGTCGAAGACAAACGAACGGCCACGGTGAAATCCGTGGCCGTTTCGCATGTCGGTGACGTGCAGAGCCGAGATCAGTAGACGCGCGCCTTGGGCTCGATGTAGCTCATCTCGTTGGTCAGCGTGTAGGTGTGCACGGGGCGGAAATCGAGCTTCACCGTCTTGGCCGCATCATCGGTAAAGGCCAGCGTGTGCTTCATCCAGTTGGCATCGTCGCGCTTGGGGAAGTCCTCGCGCGCGTGGGCGCCACGGCTTTCCTTGCGGTTCTCCGCGCCGACCACCGTCACCGCCGCCTGGGCGATCAGATTGTCGAACTCGAGCGTCTCGACGAGATCGGAATTCCAGATCAGCGAGCGGTCGGTGACCTTTATGTCGTCGGACTCCCGCCAGATCGCGGCGATCTTGTCGATCCCTTCCTTCATGACGGGACCATCGCGGAAGACCGCGCAGTTGGTCTGCATCGTCTTTTGCATGCGCAGCCGCAGCGCCGCGGTGGGTGTAGCGCCATCGGCATTGCGGAAGCGGTCGAGGCGCGAGAGGGCGAGGTCGACGGCCTCGCGCGGCAGCTCGGGCTGGCGCTCCTTGGTGTCCAGCATCTCGGCGCAGCGCAGGCCCGCGGCGCGCCCGAAGACAACCAGGCCGATGAGAGAGGTGGCGCCCAGGC
>CAZDNY010000264.1:0-646 GCA_964506885.1 uncultured Hyphomicrobiaceae bacterium
CCCCAATGTGATCCTGACCCCGCACATCGCTGGCATAACGGTGGAATCCAACGCCCGTACCAGTTCGGTCACGGTCGACAACGTGCTCCGTGCACTGGCGGGGGTTTGAACATGACGACGAAACTGGCTCGTGCCGATCTGGAAGCACTCGTGGCGAAGGCCTTGGCGGCGGCTGGCACCGGTAGCGTGTCCGCGCAATCAACCGCCCGCGCTCTCGTGCAGGCCGAGATCGATGGCCAGTCGGGCCACGGCCTGTCGCGCGTCGAAAGCTACGCTGCACAGGCGCGCACCGGCAAGGTCGACGGCAATGCGACCCCGCAGATCGCGCGTCCGCGTCCCGGCGTCGTCATGGTCGACGTCGCCCACGGCTTCTTTTATCCCGCGATCGATGCAGCCGCCGATACGATCGCCGCTGCCGCACGCGAAAACGGCATCGCCGCAGCCGGCTTCCACCGTTCGCATCATGCTGGCGCTCTGAGTCTCGTCGTCGAGCGGTTCGCAGGCCAGGGCCTGGTGGCCATGATGTTCGCCAATACGCCCAAGGCGATGACGGCCTGGGGTGGTCGCACAGCGCTCTTCGGCACCAATCCGATTGCGTTCGCTGCGCCCGCACCCGGCGCGCCACCGATCGTCATCGATCTCGCCT
>CAZDNY010000264.1:669-1162 GCA_964506885.1 uncultured Hyphomicrobiaceae bacterium
GGAAGTGGCGCGCGGTAAGATTCTCAAAGCCTCGCAGGAAGGAAAGCCGATTCCCGAAGGCTGGGCCAAGGACGCCGACGGCAATCCGACGACAGATGCCAGCGCGGCCTTGAAGGGAACGCTGCAGCCGATCGGCGGCGCCAAGGGGGCGGCACTCGCGCTCATGGTCGAAATCCTCGCTGCCGCGCTGATCGGTGCCAACCTGTCGAGCCAAGCAACGTCCTTCTTCGACGGTGAAGGCGCCCCGCCAGCGGTCGGCCAACTGCTCATTGTCCTCGATCCGCAGGCCTTCGGCGGCAAGGCGGCTACCGAGAAGATCGGCGTGCTCGTCAGCGCCATCACATCGGACGAGGGCGCACGTGTGCCCGGCAGCGCCAAGCTGGCCAGACGCGCAGCCGCCGAGGCGGACGGTATCGCGGTAGCGCCTGCGGTGCTGGCCCAATTGCACACGCTCGTCGGTGAGGTCGGCTGAAGCAGCCGCGCCGTTTGCCAG
>CAZDNY010000264.1:1207-5291 GCA_964506885.1 uncultured Hyphomicrobiaceae bacterium
TGGCCCACGCGGGCCATGATCCCTCCATGCCTCGTGTCATTCGACGTCAGGGTCACGCGGCCCGGCGGCGTCGTCGGCGCGCGAGCGCCATCCACAGCCCGACCAGCGTCACGCCTAGCGCTCCAACCGCTTCCGGCTCCGGCGTCGAGGTTCCGCCGAACGTGTGCTGCAGGGCGGCGACCGTCTGGTAGACAGGGTTCGATGCACGTTGCTGCGGCGGCAGCGGCTGCGGCGGCAACATGGGCTGCGGCTGTCGGCCCGGGATGCCGCCCTGCGCCGCCCCGGCATTCGGGTAGGCCCCAGGCCCCACGCCCTTGACCATCGGCAGGTTGACGTCCGCATCGCGCGCCATCTGCGGTTCGGGATTGACGACTTTCATCGATACGGCGACGAAAGAGGTCCATTGCGTCATCAGGCTATAGCTAAGCCCGAGCTTTGTGACAGCGGTCTCGATATCGGTGTCCGACCGGCCACTGCGGCGCAGATGACCCGGCACCATCAGCTCGCGCATGTGGTCCTTGATCTGCGAGCGCGCCCACACCAGCGGGATGGCTTGCGTCTCTTGCCCCGTCGCGCGATCGGGCAGCGTGATCTGCAGCGGCAGCGTCGCGCTACGGCCATTGACCTTGCCGTTGATCTTGATCGTATGCGCACCACCGCCGCTAAAGCGCCCTTGTATCCGCAGTGAGTCGCCGGCGAACAGGTCCGGCAACTCTGCCGGGCTCACATCGGCCACCTTGAGCGTGCCCCAATCGATCGACAGATCGGTCATCACCGTCGTGTCGAGCTTGCGCGCGAACGCGACGGCAGCCTCTTCGCCTTTCTCCGTCGGATCGATGATGCGCATGAAGCCGCGGCCCTGATGCGCCATCTCCGCCAGCAGGTAGCGGTTGACGCCCGTGCCGACGCCCAGAACATAGGTGTGCGCGCGGCCGATGTTTTCGGCCACCATGCGCAGGATCTCCGCCTCGTTGCCGACATACCCATCCGACAGGAACACCAGCATGCGATGCGTTTCCGGCATCGCCGGCATGGCGAACGCCTTGCGCAGCCCCGACAGGACCTCCGTGCCGCCGTTCGCCGTCAGGCCGCTCACGAAGCTGAGCGCGTGGCGCAGATTTGCCGGCGTTGCCGCGACAGGACCAGACGTCAGCTCAGACGCGCTGGACGAAAAGCGGATGATACGGAAGTAGTCCGTCGGCCGCAGCGCGCGTAGCGCCTGGGTCATGAACGCCTTGCTGGCCTCCATTGGTGCCCCGCCCATCGATCCCGACGTGTCGAGCACGAAGACGATTTCGCGCGGCGTGACGGCGTCGTCCGCAGGGATAGCCGGCGGCTCGATCAGCAGCGAGAACGTACCGCCCGATTCATCGACATGGCTGAGCAGGCCCGCCTGGACCGCTTCACCGGCCAGCTTGTAGCGCAGCACGAAGTCGCGGTTGTCGATCGTGCGGCCGTCGGCAAGCGTCACGCTGCGCGCCTCGAGATCTTCGCCGCCATCGATGCTGATGGCATGGGTCGCGCTCGAAACCTCCGTAATGGACACCGCAGCGGCCAGGTTCACGCGGATCGAGACGCGGTCTTCATCGATCGTTTCGGGAGCATCAAGACCGTTGACCGGCGGATAGGCGGGAGGTGGAGCAAAGGTCCATTGCCCCACCGGGGCGGCTGGCGGCGCATCGCGGTCGCTGTGGGGTGTCGTCATGTGTGCCAGCACATCGGGGGCTGAACGCGGCACATAACGGGGCCCCACCACCAACGGCACAGCCAGTTCATAGGCGCCATCGACCCGCGGCACGGTCTGCACGTATTTCAGCGTCACTTTGATCGGCATGCCCGGCATCAGGTTGGCGACGTTCTGCGTGAACATATTCGGGCGGTGCTGCTCCAGCAGCGTCGCCGCCTTGCCTTCGCGCTTTGCTGCTTCGAACGTCTGGCGCGCCTGTTCCTTGCGATCGATGCGCGCCTCGATGATCTCGTCACCGACTTTCATGCGCATGGCATGGACGGCGGCATCCTTGTTGAGAGGGAAAAGATAGGTCGCATTGAGCGGAACGGTCGTGGGGTTGACGAACGTCTGCACCACCGTCACCGCGGCGAGGTCGCCTTGGACGTCGGCCGTGATGTCCGTTTTCAGTGACGGGAACTGGATGGTGCGGCCGTCGACCAGTGCGCGCACCTGTCCGGAAAGTTCATCGGGCACCGGCGCGCCGAAAAGCGGCTTGGGAGCCGATGACAAGGCAAGGCCGATCGGAATGACCAAGGCCATCAAATTGAGGAACGCCATGACGTAGCGAAACATGACTTCAACCTTTCGTGCTGTGGAGGAGGGGAGAAGGGGCGTATGCGGGGTGGCGAGGTGTTGCCGGCGTAGATTGCGGTTCCGGTTCGAAGCCGAGCGTGAAAAGCGCGCCCGTCGAGAAGGCCTGGTGGGTGGCGAGCGGCATCGCTGCCGGAGATATCCGCTGGATCGCGGTCCACTGGCGTGCCTCACCCTTGAGCCAATGCCACACCGCGATTGCGACGCTGCCCGTCACATGGCCTCGGTTCGAGGCGAAGCTGACGTCGACGCGGTAGCGCTGCCCCTCCGGCGACGTCGCCAGGTAGTGCGCGGTCGGCAACGGCTCGAACGACATGCCCTGATAGGTCACGGAGAAGCCCAGGCCGCGCAGGCATTCGTCGGGTGCATGCAGGTGGCGCAGCGGCGAGGTCGTGCGCACCAGCATGAGGCTCGATGCCCCGTAGCTGGCCTTTACCGCCGCCCCGCCGAAGCTGGTGAAGTAGTTGGCTTCGAAGTCGGCTATCGGGATCGGCTGGCCGCGTGTTCCCATGATCCAGTCCGGTGCGGCAAGTGTCGTGTCCGTGCGTGCCACATCAAGGGCGCGGCGTGGCAGGTTGACGATGCCGACCGCAATCAGGAGCGCGAGCACACCAAGTAGTGGTCCGCGCTGCGCTGCGAGGCGGCCGATGGCCGGCAGGCCCCACATCAGCGCAGGCGGCATCGTCTCGTGTCGAGCCGGCCCCGCCACCGCAGGGCTGATGGCAACCGCGCATGAGCCGCTGCACCGGCGGGCCCACACCACCAGTGGCAGCAGCCCCACAGCAAGTGCGGCATAGCCGATGATGTCGTGCCAGGGCGGCGCCATGACGTCGATGCCGCCGAGCGTTTGCGGATAGGCAATGCCAATCGCGAGAACCGTGATGCGCACGACATTGGCGGCGAGCGCAGCGATCAGCGTCACCAGGGCCCCGATGCCGGCATCGCGCAACCGCGGTCGCAGAACGGCAGCGATGAGCGTGAACGCCAACGCCGACAGCAGCAGCGTGCGCGCGCCCGAGCATGGCAGATCGACAAGCACGTCGCGCCCGTCGAGAATGATACGGATGCCTTCGCAGCGGACCTGCTCATAGATCCCGCCCAGAACCGCGCACGCGCCATCCGCCGAGATCTGCTGCAGGCCATAGCCCACGCTGCGCTGCACGATCCGCTCCAGCGGCAGCGAGAAGGCAAAGGCAATGGCGAGCCAGCCGGGAGATAATGCCCGTGTACGCTGGTCGAGGCGTGCCAGCAGTGCCAGCGCATAGACGTCGATCACAAGTGTCAGCGCGGCCAGGACATTGATGGCGCTCATCTGGCCGGCGGCGCGGACCAGTGCCGACAGGCCGAGCAGGACGAGCGCGTGTGTGGGAGGCCGTCCTGCCGTGGCGTTGAGAGGGCTCGACAGGCTCCAGACGATCAGCGCGGCGGTAAACAGCGCGACGACGAGGCCATTGGAATCATAGACCGGGTCGCGCCACGTGTTGACGAGCCAGACGACGGGATCGAAAGCCAGAATGACACCCGCCACGACGAGCAGGCCGATCCCCATGTGTGGGCGGCGGAAACCGTGGGCAACGAAACGCACATCCGCTTGTCTATTCGCTGTCATGGCGCGCCCGCCCCCGCCGGAAGCAGTTCAAAGGCATGTACCGATGCGGCATCGGGCGCATCCGTGACCGTTTCGCCAAGACCGCCGAAGCGCCGCTCGCGCGTGTGGTAGTCGTGCAGCGCCGACGCCAGTTCGCAGGCATCGAAATCCGGCCA
>CAZDNY010000265.1:0-5271 GCA_964506885.1 uncultured Hyphomicrobiaceae bacterium
CAAGCGCTATCCCTAGGTCCCCTAACTGACCGGCGAACGGGGCAACATCTACTTCCAGCAGGGCAGGATGGCCGAGGCCGCCACGCAGTACTACGAGACAGCGCAACGCCTGATCCGGCGCGGCCAGCCGGCGCACGCCGCGTGCCTCATCGATGTGATGCGCTATCTCGATGCGGAGAAGGCGAAGGCGCTGGAAACGCAGACGGGCGTGCCGTGCCCGGTCCAGCGAACGCAGCGCAACTGAGGCGGGGTAGCGCTCCGCGCTGAAATGAGAACCGGCCGCGACGCGTGCGAGCATCGCGGCCGGTTCTGGCTTCATGTGTGGCAACGCCAGCACCGCCGGGCGACCGATCATCGGCGCAGGCGGGCAGCCGCGCGTCAGATGATCAGCGGCAGTACGGTCGCCGCGATCGCGGCGAAAAAGACGCCGACGAAGATCGCCGTCTCGATCAGCAGATTGACGCAGCCGTCACAGCCAAAACAGCAAGGGTCCTTGCTCATTCATCATCTCCGGTTGGTTGCTCGATGGTTTTTCTAGGATGTCTGCCGGCTTCTGCGAGCCCTTGTTGCCGACATCGCTTATTGGCGGTTTGGAACGCAAATTCCTCAACGCAAACAAAGCTTGCGCAGCCCTTGGCGGCACCGTCAAGACGGTAAACTGCGGCGGGTTGTCATGCTCTGATCCATGCCAACGCCGCAACTCCGGGATAGTTGGCACGCGATGCGGTGGCAGATCGCCGCATGCGCCAGCGGCACCTGATGCAGGCCGGCAATCGCCGGCGTCGGGCCGGAACGCGACCGCTTCGGGTTGTATCGCTCGCTCATGAGTGCAACCGGCGCTGCTTGCCGCCTCGCTGCGGCTGCGCCATTCAGGCCGGCCGGATCACCACGGCATGAAGCTGTTCATGAAGTTCATGGGGCGCTGAATGGAATGATTCATGGTCGCCATGTTGTAGCGCATCATATCGGTATGCGCGGTCATCGCCGTCACCGACTGGTTCATGCGGGCGATGTTCTGGTCCATCGTGGTGAGAACCTTCATCTGCTCGGACATCGCACTCGTATCGGCGGACATGGCGGCGACGCGCTGCTGCATGGCGTCGATGTTGCGCGACATCTGCGAAATGTTGGCGGTCAGCGATTCCATCGAATGGGTCAGCTTGTCCATGTGCTCGCCCATCTGCGGCTGCAGGCGTTCGGCCATGATGCGCATGTTTTCCGAGACCGAATAGATTTTGTAGAACCCGAAAACGGCGAGCATCGTGAACATTACCATGGCGGGATAGGCGACCATTTCCCAGCGCTTCGCGCTCTTCTCGAATGCGATCGCGAGGCGTTCAATGGAATCGGTTTCGCGGTTGGCGGCGATGCGCAAAGGCGTTGGCTGCGCGCCGGTGTGCGGCGTGTTGCTCATTTGGACCTCCCAGGCCAATGGCGGCTCCTGGCGGCGGCTTCAACCGTCTTCGAGACCTTCTGGTCGTGCCTCGTAGAGAAACGTGCGCCTGCCCGGAAGCAAAAAACCGGCATTCCAATGCAGCCATGCCGACGTGTCGCCACCTGCTGCACCACTGCACGGTATCATTCTTCACTATACTACGCAGAGCGCGCCGGCGTCATAAAGACAAACTGGCACAGTGAACGCGATCTTGTCAGTTCGGGCGCTCCCTTGCCAGCCCGAGCCGCAAACGGCAGTGCCCCGCGCCTCATGCCCGACTGACCTGGGACAGGCGCCATGATTGTGCACCGCATCACGGCGTGATGCCGCCGGCAGGCGGCGGCGGCAGGTCCGGATCGGGCTCTGACACGTCGCGTGCGGCAACGGCGGCCGAGCCGTCCCGGTTGTACAGATCGTGGCGGAAATTCACCTCACCATCGGGTTCGGCCCACGCGGTGATATAGGCGAAGATCACGGGCACCGGGCGCGTCAACTGCAGGTCCAGCGCCTGACCGGCATCCAACACGGCACGGACCTGGCCCGGGCGCTCCCAGCCCGGCTCGTACTGAGCGATCCATTCCGCGAGATCGAAGACCCCCTGCACGCGCACGCAGCCGGCGCTGAAGGCACGGCCTGCCTGCTGGAACAGATTCTTCATGGGCGTGTCGTGCATGTAGACGCCGTGCTCGTTGGACATGTCCAGTCGTACAAGTCCCAGCGCGTTGCGTTCGCCCGGATCCTGCTTGAAGCGGATGCGCGTGGCGTCGACACTGCCCCAGTTGATCTGCGACTGCGGGATCTCGGGACCGTCATAGCTGCCGTCGTAAATGCGGATGCCTTCCTCGGCGAGGTATTCGGGCTCGCGCAGGAGCCGCGGGATGAGATCCAGGGTGGCCACGCTGGTGGGAACGCGCCAATAGGGGAAGAAGTTGAGGGCGCGGATCGTGCCCTTGAGTTCAGGCGTCTCGCGGCCCTCGCGACCGACGATGACGCGGTGGCGCTGCTTGACCTCGTATTGCTCGACCGCCTCGAGCTGGAACGCAGGCACGTTGACGAGCACATAGCGATCCTCGACGCGCGGCTGCATCATATCGACGATGCGGCGGCGGTTGAGCCGGAGCTGATCGAGGCGCTCTGCCGCGGTCACGTTCATAGTGGCCAGCGTGGCGCGATCGACGCGTCCGGTGACGCGCAAACCATTGCGCAATTGGTATCCCCGCAACGCTCGCTCGACGCTGTCATCGAGGGTCAGCGACTCGAAATAGGAATTGGAGGGGGCCAGATCGCCGGTCGCGCGCAGCCGCGCCTTGACAAGAGTGATGCGCTCGTCGTCGTCACCGGGCCTTATGGTGCGGCCCTTGGGGATCGGACGCCAGCCGCCGCGATTGACGATGCGCTGATAGCGCTCGATGGCGCGATCGATCGACGTCAGCATGACGTCGCTGAGCCACGGCGTCGCGTTAGCGCGCAAATCCTCGAAGTTGTCAGCGCGTTCCTGGTCGCGCCGCACCGCCGGCCTGACACGCTCGCGCCTCTTGGAATAAGAGGGCGAACCAAAACCGGGGAGCTGCTCCCACCATTCGCTCTGCGCTGCGGCCGGCGCTGCGCCCCCCATCGCTGCAAAGCCCGCGACGACGAACCCTGCGACGACGGCCAACGCGATGCCGCCGCGCCCACGCCGTCCCCAACAACGACGGTTCAACCCTTCGTGCATGCGCACCATCTCCGAGAATCCTGTCGCCTGATTGTTGCGACGGCACATTCCGCCGTGATCCGTCACGACGCCCCGTGACCTTGTCGCCTTGAAGCCCCGCTCGCACATTGCCCGCCAACGCTCTTGGCGAAGATTTATTGCTGCGGACGCTGCGCACGTTCCAGACGTGCGCGCAATGACCCAAACTGTCCGATCGGCTCGCGCGGACCTGTTTCGCAGCTCAAACCTTCATGCCACTGCCACGGCGGCTGTGCGATTCCTCAATCACGATAACACTTTAGGCCCAACGGATATGGCCAAAGAAAGACACAATGCAGCAGGCGCCAACAGGACAGGCGGCTCAATTCTTCGTGCATGTTGCGGCTTTGCAGCAAGCGTGTTGCTCACAATACGCAGCGGTGTGGGAAATCGGATTGCTTGAAGCTCAAAAGTGATCCCAGCCCTCCGCAGGCAGCACGATTTCGTCGCCATGCTCATCGCGCCAGATCACGCCCGGTGTTTCGGTGACATGGCCGATTGCCGTGACGCGAATGCCGCGTGTCTTGGCCGCGTGTTCCATTTGCCGCCAGCGTTCGGGCGGCAGCGTGAACACCACCTCGTAGTCCTCACCGCTGGCAATCAGGTCGCGGCGGCTTGCGGCACCCGTCTCGCACAAGACCATCGCAGCTTCAGACAACGGCACGTTGCCCAATTCGACGGCGGCACCAAGACCTGATGCGGCGGTCAGGCGGCCCAGGTCCTTGGCCAGGCCATCAGAGATGTCGGCGGCGGCGTGCGCGAACTCGCGCACGAGCGCGGCGGTGGCGAGTTGCGGGCGCGGGCGCTCGTAGCGTGCGATCAGGAATTCGGCATGCCGGTCTGGCAGTCCGTATGTGTCGCGTTGTGCCGGCTTCTGGCGCAGCGCCAGCCCCAGACCGGCATCGCCGATGCTGCCGGTTACAGCGATGATGTCGCCTTTGCGAGCCCCACTGCGAGGGACGGCCCGGCCTGCGGGAACGGCGCCGATGGCGGTAATGGTCAGCGTGAAAGGACCAGGCGTGCGATCGGTGTCACCGCCGATGAGGTGACAGCCGAAGGCCGCCTGGGCCTCGGCAAGGCCCGCGCAGAGCTGCGTCATGAACGCGCGCGTGGGCGGTTCGGGAAGGGCGATGTTCAACAGATAGCGTTCGGGCGTTGCGCCTTTGGCGATGAGATCGGACACGTTGACCGCGAGCGCCTTGAAGGCCGGGATATCGCCGGGGAAGAAGTGCACGCCCTCGATCAGACCATCGGTGGTCAGCACGTATTCGGTGCCGGGCGCCGGCGTCAGCACAGCGCAATCGTCCGTCAGGCCGGCGGCACCCGGATCGTTGGCGGTCAGCGGCGCGAAAAACTCGGCGATGATCGCCGCTTCACCGTGGAGACGCTCGCTTTCGCTCATGGCAGCCTCCCTTCCGGCTGGCATGGTGCCCAGCCACGCATCGGGCTCGTGCGATCAGCCTTCGGCGGCACCGGTGGCGCGCGCTTCGAATTCCTTGGGGCGGAGGCGGCGCGCTAGGCGGTCGAGCACGCCGTTGACGACCTTCGGCTCGTCGCCGTCGAAGAAGGCGTGCGCCACCTCGATGTACTCGTTGATGGCGACGCGGGCTGGCACATCGCGCCGTTCCAGCAATTCGAACACGCCGCCGCGCAGGATCGCGCGCAGGATCGAATCCACACGCACAAGGCGCCAACCTGCCGCCAACTGCTCGTCGATGGCGGGATCGATATCGCGCTGACGGCGGACGACGCCGCGCAGGATGTCGGCAAAAAACTGGGCATCGGTTTCGCTGGCGCCGGCCGCTTCCTCGGTCGCGGGAAAACGCAGCGTCTGAAACTCGTTGATCACGTCGTTGAGGTCGGTTCCGGCCATATCCATCTGGTAGAGAGCCTGAACGGCGGCAATGCGCGCCATGGACCGCGCGCCGCGCCCTGCCCCGCTTTTTTCCCGCGTGTTCATCAGCCCTCGTCCTGGAAACGGCGTGCCGCCTCGATCAAGGCGAAACACGCACGCGCCGCGTCGCCACCCTTGCCGTCGCGTCCGCCCTTCGCGCGGGCGAGCGCCTGTGCCTCGTTCTCGACGGTCAGTATAGCGTTGCCGACC
>CAZDNY010000266.1:0-5259 GCA_964506885.1 uncultured Hyphomicrobiaceae bacterium
TCGGCGTGTGGCAATTGCGCGATGTCGGCGGGCGAGGCGCCGAGCGGGGCGGTCACATTGATCTCGATGCCCGTATCGCGGATCAGGCGGGCGATTTCGGCGACATCATCGCGATGGCGGAAACCCAGGGCCGTTGGCCCGAGGATGTTGCAGAGTGGGCGGCCACCATCGCGCGCTGGGCGTGAGACGATGGGCTCGGCGCTGCGCAGGACGGCACGCACGATTTGGTAGAACGTCTCCGCCGCGCCCCAGTTCTCCTTCTTCTGATAGGCCGGCAATTCGAGCGGGACGACCGGGATGGGGAGGCCCATCGAGGCTGCGAGCCCGCCGGGATCGTCCTGGATCAGCTCGGCCGTGCAGGATGCGCCTACGATCATGAGTTCGGGCTGGAATCGGTCGTAGGCTTCGCGAACGGCCGTCTTGAACAGCTCGGCAGTATCGCTGCCCAGGTCGCGCGCCTGGAACGTCGTGTAGGTCACGGGCGGGCGGGCATCGCGCCGCTCGATCATGGTGAAGAGCAGATCGGCATAGGTGTCGCCCTGGGGTGCATGCAACACGTAGTGTACGCCCTTCATGGCGGTTGCAACGCGCATGGCACCGATGTGCGGCGGTCCTTCATATGTCCACAACGTCAGCTTCATTGCGGCACCTCGAGGCGTTGAGCGCGCTCGAAAGGACGAGAGAACAGTTCAGCCAGATCGCCTGCCTGTTCGTAGCCCTGGGTCGGCGCGAACATGAGTTCGATGGACCACTTGGTGGTGATGCCCATTGTTTCGAGCGGATTGGCGAGTCCCAGGCCGCACACAACGAGGTCGGGCGATGACCGGCGGCACCGGTCGAGCTGGCGCTCGATATGCTGGCCTTCGCTGAGAACGATCTCTGCGGGTAGGTGGCGCAGTTCGCTGGCGAGGATCTGCTGGTTGAGATACGGCGAACCGACTTCGAGTGGGCGCATGCCCAGCTCGCGCGACAGAAAACGGGCGAGGGGGACCTCGAGCTGGCTGTCGGGGAAGAAGAAGATGCTCTTGCCGGACAGCCGGAAGCGGTGGCGCTCCAACGACAGGCGCGCGCGGGCAATGGGGGCCTTGGTGACCTCCGCAAAGCGGTGTTCGGAAACGCCGAAGGCCCGGGCTGCGGCTCCCAGCCAGTCCGTCGTGCCTTCGACCCCGAACGGGAACAACGCGTTAATGTGGATGGCGCCGCGCGATGCCAATAGGCGGGCTGTCTCAGTCAGATAGGGCTGCGCCAGCAGAAAGTGCGTATTGGGGCCGATCGGCGGCAGGTCGCGAGACTGGCGCGGCGGCAGGAAGCGAACATCGAAAATGCCGAGGCTGGCAAAGAGCCGTCTGAATTGATCTTCGACAGCCTCGGCGAGGCTCCCGACAACCAGAAGCGAAGGGTCGCTGGTGTCGGTTTCCCATTCAAGTTCGGGCACGAGGGCGGCCAGGCAGGAATCCTCGCCCTGGGTAAATGTGGTCTCGATCCCGCTGCCCGTGTAGTTCAACACGCGGACCCCGGGGGCGTGGCGCGCGTTGAGGCGCTCGGCGCCCCGCTTGAGGTCGAGCTTTATGACCTCTGACGGGCAGGAGCCGACGAGGAACAGCATCCTGATTTCCGGCCGGCGTTCCAGAAGCGCAGCCACGACGCGATCGAGTTCGTCGTTGGCATCGGACAGACCGGCAAGGTCGCGCTCATCGATGATGGCGGTGGCAAACCGCGGCTCGGCGAAGATCATTACCCCGGCGGCCGACTGTATGAGGTGAGCGCACGTGCGCGAGCCAACAACCAGGAAGAACGCATCCTGGATTTTGCGATGCAGCCATATGATGCTGGTCAGCCCACAAAAAACCGAGCGCTGGCCGTGTTCGCTCAGAACATGAGGTGTTGCAGCGCGAGGAGTGGCGGTGCAGTCGACAGCCTTGGTGCTCGCTTGCGGGTTCATGTCGGGTGCCTCGCCAGATTGTCGGTGGCGGCAAACCCGTCGGGTTGCTGCAGGCGGGCAAGACGAAGTTTCCACAGGAACTGCGCGGCATTGACCACGTAGGCGCCGTAGGCTGCCAGTGCGACGTACATCTGCTCGGTGGGGGTGCCGACGGCCAGCACCAGCATGGCCATGTAGGCGGTGTGCAATGCGATAACGATCATGCTGACGGCGTCTTCCCAGAAGAATGCCGGGGCAAACAGGTAGTGACCGAAGACCTCCTTCTCCCAGATCGATCCGGTCACCATGATCGTGTAGAGAACGAGCGTTTTGGCCACGATCGAAACGGTTGCTGCCGTCTCACCTGATCCGGTCAGCAGAAACCGGACGACAAGCGCGAGGCTGATCACGAAGACAAGGAATTGCAGTGGCGCCAGAACGCCTTGCACGATCGTCCATACGGATTGGTCGCGCCGTCGGCGTTGTTCTGCCGTGTAGAGCGGCGGCTTGTGCGCGCTTTTGCGAGGCGACCGTAGCATCGGCATTGTCCATGACCTCCCCGCATACGATGGCTCCTGACTAGAAGCCTTCCGGAAAGCCTAAGGCCGGCTGGTCGCATCTGTCAACGCAAGTTGACGTAAAAAATGCTTTACATCCGTTTCGGAACAGTTTGTGATGATAAAAGCTATGGTGCTTGAAATGGCCTCATGCTTTATTTGCCGCATGGCACATCAAGAATGCCAGCGATGCTTCATGACAGTGAATGCATTACGGTCGGGGTGACGTTGCTTTGCTGAGCGGTCCTGATCGCGTGTGGAGGAACGCTGGAATGCCGGTGCAACGACAGCTCCTCGACGTCCTGTCGCAATGGGATGATTGCTCTGCCGACAGTTTCTCGGCACCGCGCATCGGTCACCGTTTGCGCACAGAGCAAGCGACCGAAATGCCGAGGATGAAGGCCGCGCTCGAGCAGACCATCGAGACGGAGATCATTCCCAGGCTGCTGCTGGCGCACCGTCTCGCATCTGCACCTAAGTCCGCTGGCGGGCCGACGATTGCGGAAGAGGATGTTGCCGAATTCACGCATCTCATTCTCGAACATGAGATTGCGGTGGCCGCCGCATATGTCGAGGTGCTGTGTGGACGGGGCTTGCCGGCAGAAAACGTGATCATGGAACTGCTGGCCCCGGCGGCGCGTCGCCTTGGCTATCTGTGGGAGCAGGACCACCGTGATTTTGTGGATGTGACGATCGGCTTGTCACGAATCCAACATCTGGTGCGCTCGCTCAGCCCTGCATTTCAGGGCGATGCCGTGACGAAGCCGGAACCCCGCCATGCGCTTCTTATCCCGACGCCGGGCGAGCAGCATACGCTGGGGGTGATGATCGTTGAGGAGTTTTTCCGGCGCTCCGGATGGCAGTGCACGTCGCTGGCCGATGGTGACCAGGCCGCCATTGCCAAGAAGGTGAGCAAACAGAGCTTTGATGTTGTTGGTTTATCTACCAGCTGCGAGGTTTTTATCGGTAATACTGCTTCGGCTATTGACACTGTCAGAAAAAACTCGAAAAACCAAAGGGTAATCGTGATCGTTGGCGGCCCACTGTTCTGGCAACGTCCTGAATTGGTTCGTCAAGTTGGCGCAGACGGGTCAGCCGACGATGGCACGCAAGCGCTGACGATGATTGGTTCGATCTACGCTCAGAGACTGAATGCGAAAGATTGAACCCTCTCGTCTCTCAAGGTGAAGTGCTCGGGTATGGACACTCATATCGCGCGACGGAAAGTGGATCAGTTTCGAGTTCCCAAGAAATCACTCGGCGGGCTCGATGCGGAATCCGCCGCGCGCCTCATCTCGGCGTCCTCCGATATCGCCATGGTTCTGGATGCCAAGGGCATTATCCGCGACATTGCCTTTGGCGACTCGGGGCTGGCGGGTGAGGGCTACCAGAGCTGGGTTGGAAAGCCCTGGATCGATACCGTTACCGTCGAAAGCCGCCATAAGATCGAAGAGTTGATCGCAGAGTCGCAAGCCAGCCAGCCGCGCTGGCGGCAGGTCAATCACCCGGCCTCGCAGGGCGGGGGAGACGTTCCGATCCGCTATACTGCGGTCCGCGTCGGTGGCAAGACGGCCCGAACGGTAGTTGTCGGCCGTGATCTTCGCGCGGTCGCCTCGCTGCAGCAGCGGCTGGTGGAAGCCCAGCAATCGGTGGAGCGCGAATATGCCAAGCTGCGCCAGTCCGAAACACGCTATCGACTGCTCTTCGACGTGTCCTCCGAGGCGGTGCTGGTCGTCGAGGCCCCTGGGTTGAAGATCGCCGAGGTCAATGCCGCATGCGCGACATTGCTCGGGCGTTCGGCTGCGGCGATACAGGCAAGCAAGCTCGACCAGCTTTTCGACAGCGCATCGGCCAAACGGCTTCGCAAGCATCTGGAGGCGATCGCTGCATCGGGTCGGGGCGACGAAATCAAATTGCGGCTGGCGGCTCCAAAGCGCGATGTCATCGTCGGCGTCTCGCTCTTTCGCCAGGATGGTGTCAGCCATTTCCTGGTGCGGCTGTTGGCGGCCGAAGGCAGCGTTGCATCCTTCGTTTCGCAACGCTCGCACGTTAACGAGGTGATCGAGCGACTTCCCGACGCCTTCGTCGTCACGGATCTCGATCAGCGCATCATCTCGGCCAATACCGCCTTCGTCGACCTGGCGCAGGCTGCGTCGTTCGAACAGGTGCGTGGCGAGCCTATCGAGCGCTGGCTGGGGCGCCAGTCAGTCGATGTCGGAATTCTTTTCAGCTCTCTGCGCGAGCACGGGGCGATCCGCGCGTTTTCAACCGTCTTTCGCGGGCAGTATGGCGTCAGCGAGACGGTCGAAGTGGCTGGAGCGTCAGTTGCCGATACAGATGTGCCGTGTTTCGGCCTGAACATCCGGGTCGTGCAACGCCGTCCCGAGCCGCTCAACAATCGGCGCCACGAGTTGCCGCGCTCTGTGGAACAGCTCACGGGGCTCGTCGGTCAGGTGTCGTTGAAGGAGCTGGTGCGAGAGTCGACCGATCTCATCGAAAAACTCTGCATCGAGGCTGCGCTCGAGCTAACAGGCGACAACCGTGCCTCTGCGGCCGAGTTGCTCGGCTTGAGCCGGCAAGGGCTCTATTCCAAGCTGCGCCGCTACGGTATCGACGACACAAGCTCTGAATAGAATATTGCTGTCGAGCTTCCTCACTCTGGGCCACTGATTTGGCGTTTCTCTAATAGCGTTTCGGGCACTGGCGGACGCATTCTGAGCGCTTGGTGCGGGCGGACGTGATTGTACTGCCGGAGCCACGTGTTGATGACGACCTGCGCCT
>CAZDNY010000267.1:0-5250 GCA_964506885.1 uncultured Hyphomicrobiaceae bacterium
GGACGACGAGGCAGTCGCCCGGATCGGCCCGGTGATCGGCGCGCTGCCGTTCGTCACGCATTGCTACCGCCGGCCGCGCCGTCTTCCGGTCTGGCCCTACAACCTGTTCGCAATGGTGCATGGCCACTCGGCGAAGGAGGTCGAGGAAAAGACCGCGAGCATTGCCGAACTGCTGGGCAACGCCTGCCGCGGTCGGGACGTGTTGATGTCGACCCGTATCCTCAAGAAGACAGGCATGCGCATCAAGCCGTCAGCGCCCGATTCCGGTGCTGCGATGAATTCCCGAAAGGTGTCATGAGATGTTTCGTTTGACGCAACTGCTCGAAGAACTCGTTCACCCGACGCCGGCAGGCCCTCGGCGCGATCCGCCAGGCCCCGTGGTGATCTGGAATCTCATTCGCCGCTGCAATCTGAAGTGCAAGCACTGCTACTCGATTTCCGCTGACGTCGATTTCCCCGGCGAACTCGACACGGCACAGATCTTTGCCGTGATGGACGACTTGAAGGCGTTCCGTGTGCCCGTGCTGATCCTGTCAGGCGGCGAGCCGCTTCTGCGTCCCGACATCTTCGATATTGCGCATCGCGCCAAGGACATGGGCTTTTATGTGGGACTGTCCAGCAATGGTGCCCTGATCGATGAGAGCAACATCGCTCGCATCCGCGATGTCGGCTTCGACTATGTTGGGATTTCGCTCGACGGGATCGGTGCCGTCCACGACGCATTCCGCGGCAAGACCGGTTCTTTCGACGCCTCCTTGCGCGGCGTGCGCATGTGTCGCGACGAGGGCATCAAGGTCGGCCTGCGTTTCACGATGACCATGGACAACCATCGCCAGCTCGATGAACTCCTCGATCTGGCCGAAGCGGAAGGCGTCGACAAATTCTATCTGTCTCATCTCAACTATGCCGGGCGTGGCAACAAGAACCGCGGCGATGACGCGGCTCTCGAGATCACGCGCCGCAAGATGGAGGCGCTGTTCGAGCGTGCCTGGGGCTATGTCGAGCGCGGCCAGCCGATGGAAATCGTCACCGGCAACAATGACGCCGACGGCGCATTCCTCCATCAATGGGTCGAACGCCGCTTCCCCGACAAGGCGGCGCACATGCGCGCCAAGCTCGTGCAATGGGGCGGTAATGCGTCCGGTGTCAACGTCGCCAACATCGACAACACCGGCGAGGTTCATCCCGACACGTTCTGGTGGAGCTACTCGCTGGGCAACGTCAAGAGCCGTCCGTTCTCGAAAATCTGGATGGACGTGTCCGACCCGTTGATGCGCGGACTGAAGGCGCGCCCGCGCCAGATCGGCGGACGCTGCGGCGTCTGCCGCTATTTCGACATTTGCGGCGGCAACACGCGCGTGCGCGCCTTGCAGTTGACGGGTGATCCCTGGGCAGAAGACCCGGCGTGCTACCTCACCGATGAGGAGATCGGCGTCTCAGCACCGGCGCCACGCGTCAAGGTCACGCCCTTCAGAGGAGCGCGCCATGAGCAGCCGCACCGCATCTAGCACCTTCGTCCGCTTCGCCGCGTTGCCGCTCGCTCTTCTGCCCATGCTCTTGCCGGCAACGGCAGCCCAGGCCGAGCCGGAGGCGGCGACTCTTTATGCCACGCATTGCGCCGCCTGCCACGGCGCGGACCGGCTCGGCGGGACTGGCCCGGCGCTGATCCCTGAATCGCTCGCACGCTTGAAGCAGCCGGCGGCGGCCAAGACCATCGCCAATGGACGTGCGGCAACACAGATGCCCGGGTTCTCTCAAACACTCGGGCAAGCCGAGCGCGACGCGCTGCTCGCCTATATCTACGAGCCGTTGAAGGAGGTGCCGCGCTGGACCCAGGCCGACATGGCCGCCTCGCGCATTTTTCATGGCACGCCGGAGAAGCGCGACAAGCCCATCTTCGAAGCCGATCCGCTCAATCTGTTCGTCGTGGTCGAAACCGGCGATCACCATGTCACCATTCTCGATGGCGACACGTTCACGCCGATCCACAGGTTTCCCTCACGCTTCGCCCTGCACGGCGGGCCGAAGTTCACGAGAGATGGGCGCTTCGTCTTCTTCGCCTCGCGCGACGGCTGGGTGACCAAGTACGATCTTTGGACGCTCAAGGTGGTGGCCGAGATAAGAGCCGGCATCAACACGCGCAACATCGCCATCTCGCACGATGCGCGCCATGTTGCTGTAGCCAACTATCTGCCGCACACGCTGGTGATCCTTTCCGCCGACGACCTGAGCGTCGAGCGCATTTTTGAAGTCGCTGATAAGAAGGGCGCCACGTCCCGCGTGAGCGCCGTCTATCAGGCGCCGGCACGCAAATCGTTCATCGCCGCGCTGAAGGACGTCCCCGAGATCTGGGAAATCGCGACCGATCCAAACGCACCCCCCCAGTACGAAGGTTTCGTCCATAGCCACGAAAAAGGCATGGTGGAAGCTCTGCCGTCCTCGAGCGGCTTGTTCGCGCTACGCCGCATCGAGGTGGAGGAACCGCTCGACGATTTCTTCTTCGACCAGCCGTATCGGCACCTGCTGGGGTCGGCACGCGATGGCAAGAGCGCTGTCGTCGTCAACCTGAACGTGGGCCGCCCGATCGCACGCGTCGATCTGCCAGGGCTGCCGCATCTGGGTGCCGGCATCACCTTCGACTTTCAAGGCCAGCGCGTGATGGCGACGCCGCACCTGCGCCAGGGCAAGATCAGTGTCATCCGCCTTGCCGACTGGCAGATCGTCAAGCAGATCGACACGCCGGGGCCGGGCTTCTTCATGCGCAGCCACGAGGACTCCCGCTATGCGTGGACCGACGTGATGATGTCGAAGGACCGCGATACGATACAGATCATCGACAAGTCGACGCTCGAGATCGTGCGCGAGCTGCAGCCCTCGCCCGGCAAGACTGCCGCGCACGTCGAGTTCGACCGCTACGGCAAGCATGCGCTGGTCTCCGTGTGGGAGGACGAAGGGGCGCTGGTGGTTTACGACGCCCACACATTTGCAGAGGTCAAGCGTCTGCCGATGCGCAGGCCGTCGGGCAAGTACAACGTCTACAACAAGATCACGTTTTCCGAAGGGACGAGCCACTGACGGGTGCCGTATTCCGGTATCGGGAGCGCGCGCGGCTGGCAGGCCGGCGGCGCATCACGCGTACTCGTCGTCGCCCGTTTCTTCGATGAACTGCGAGATCTTGCGCACGTCCTCGATCTGCACACTGTCGCGGTCCACCGTGATGCCGATCGGCTTCAGCTTGGTCAGCGCCCGCGACAGGCTTTCCGGTTTCATGCCGAGGCGGTTGGCGATCAGGGCCTTTTCGTAGGGCAGGTTGATCTTGCAGGGGCCGGTATTGCACGGACACAGGCGCAGCAGAAAATCCGCAAGCCGCTGCGGGCCGGTCATGCGTTTCATCTGTTCGATCTGCTCGATCAGCGCCTTGAGGTGATGCGATGAGGACGCGAGCATGGCCAGCGCAATATCTGGCTTGTCATGAATGACATTGCGCAGCGTCTCCCCGTTGATGCGCACCAGCCGGCACGCGGTGACTGTCTCCGCGCTGACGGGATAGCGCCCGCCCATGAAGATGACGGCCTCCGCGAAAGTTTCTCCGCGACGAAAGGTGGCGACCACGGTCTCCTGCCCTTCCGGTGTCGTGCGGTAGATTTTCACCCATCCGTCGAGGACGACGTAGAAGCAGGTCGCAGGGGTACCTTGCTCGAACAAAAGCACGCCGCGATCGTAGACCTTGGCGCCGAGCCCACCCAGAATACGGTCGGCGGACTCGCGCGGGATCGCCCCGAACAACGGCGTCGAGCGCACGATATTCCAGTCATGCTGGTCCATGTCGCACCATCTAACGGCAAAGACTGCGAATACTGCAAAGAAAGACCTTTAGACTAGTTCACCCCGGCATCGTCAAGCCCGCCAGCCCGACCGCCGTTAGAAGCAGGGAGGTCGCATCGAACGCCATCCGTTGTGTGATGATGGCTGTCCGGGGACGCGTCGGCCGGCCTTCGCGCGATAGGGTGCCGAGCAGGGAAGGAGTGGGTGCGCAGTGCAGCAAAGGCCACATTCCTGATCTGCCAGCCTGACCTGAATCTGGTCGCCATCGCAAAGCGCAACGCGGAGAATCTGCTTGCGCCGCGCCGCGGGTTCAAGCGATATTTCCAGCCAAACATATCGATGTCAGGGTTAACGAAATCAGACCAATCGAATGAGGAGCGCCGTCATCATGCGCAAACGCGTCATGCTGGCTGTCACGTATCTCGTCGGAGCGCTTGCTGCCATCGCCGCTCTGCCCCAAGCGCGCGCGCTTGCCGCCGATGACGTCGTCGTATTTGCCGCCGCGAGCCTCAAGACCGCCTTGGATGACGTTTCAGTCGCCTGGAAAAAGCAGACCGGTGGCGTCGTGAAGGTGTCACTTGCAGGCAGTTCGCAACTCGCAAAGCAGATCCAGCAGGGCGCACCTGCCGATGTTTTCATTTCTGCGAACGTCGACTGGATGGACGTTCTGGCAAGTGAGAAGCTGGTCGACACGGCGACGCGGCGCATTCTGTTGCGCAACCGTCTCGTGCTTGTCGCCCATGGCGCAACTGACAGGCAAATCGAGATCGGCGAGGGCATGGACCTTGCCGGTCTCCTCGGCGATGGCAGGCTCGCCATGGCAATGGTCGATTCCGTCCCGGCCGGCATCTACGGCAAGGCGGCGCTGACTTCGCTCGGCCTGTGGGACAAGATCGCGCCGAAAGTGGCCCAGGCCGATAACGTGCGCGCCGCACTCGCGCTCGTATCTCGCGGCGAGGCGCCCTTCGGCATCGTCTATGCGACCGACGCGGCCGCTTCCGACAACGTCACTGTCGTCGCCACGTTTCCCGAGGCGACCCACCCGCCGATTGTCTATCCCGCAGCAGTCGTCGCGGAAAGCGTACGCAAGGATGCCGCGCGCCGCTTTCTCGATTTCTTGTCCTCCACCACGGCGAGAACTATGTTCGAGCGCCAGGGTTTCAAGGTGATCGAACCGGCGGTGGCCAACTGAAATGAGGCGCTGAAGACATATGGCGGAATGGCTTTCGCCCGCGGAGTGGACGGCCCTGGCGTTGTCTTTGCGCGTTGCCTTCTGGGCGACACTCCTCTCCCTGCCCTTCGGCATCCTCGTCGCACTGGCCCTGGCGCGTGGCCGCTTCTGGGGCCGGCAGGCTCTCAATGGCCTCGTGCACATGCCGCTGATCCTGCCGCCAGTGGTCACAGGCTATCTGCTGTTGATCGTCT